>SMWF01000061.1 GCA_004357385.1 Gammaproteobacteria bacterium
GCGACAGCGGTTGAGTGTTGTCAATCGACTGACACTCGCCGACCACCTGGGCGTTCCGCGGCGCTCCAGGGCGCATAAGAGGGCGTGGCGCGTTGGCAGGGCGCCTGGCGTTCGACTATCATGCGCTCCGCGTTTTCCCCGGTTGTTGCACATGCCGGGACGTGTTGTTCCCTGCGATGGTTCGAGAGATGAAAGCAGATCGACCGGTCTACCTGTCACTTCTGCAATTCGAGTGGCCGATGGCGGCGCTGGCGTCTATTGCGCACCGCGTTACCGGCGTGATGTTGTTTGTCGGAATCGCGTTACTCTTCTATCTGTTGGATCTGGGGTTGGGGTCCGAGGAGTCCTTCGCCGAAGCGGTTGCTCTGCTGGACGAGCCGCTGCCGAAGCTGATCATCTGGGGCGTCCTGGGCGCGCTGATCTTTCACTTGGTTGCCGGCGTGAAGCACCTGTTGCTGGATTTCCATGTCGGTAGCTCCCTGGAAGGCTCGCGGATCGCAAGCGGCCTGAGCGTGGCCATCTCAGCGGTGCTGATCGGCATGGCCGGAGTCTGGCTGTGGTAACGAACATCACCAGCTTTGGTCGTAGCGGGCTGTCGGATTTCATCGTCCAGCGGGTTTCGGCGATTGTGATCGCCGTGTACACCCTGTGTGTGGCTGGATTCTTCCTGGTGAATCCGGGCATGACCCACGAAGCACTGCTGGGTTACTTCTCCAGCCTGCCGATGAAGATGTTCTCGACGCTGGCCTTGCTGTCGACCGCGGCACACGCGTGGATCGGAATGTGGACGGTGGGTACCGACTATATACGCGGCCACTACTTCGGCGCACACGCCACGGTGTACCGGATGTTCTATCAGTTCGGCTGCATGTTTGTGCTGTTCGTCTATGTGTTGTGGGGCTTGCTGATTTTCTGGGGCATCTGAGATCCATGGCTAGGAAAATGGAATTCGACGTGGTGATCGTGGGTGGCGGCGGTGCGGGCCTGCGCGCGTCGCTGCAACTCGCTCAGTCGGGTCTCAACGCTGCGGTAATTTCGAAGGTCTTTCCGACCCGCTCGCATACCGTATCTGCTCAGGGCGGCATCACGTGCGCCATTGGCAGCGATGACCCGAATGACGATTGGCGCTGGCACATGTACGACACCGTGAAGGGGTCGGACTACATCGGTGATCAGGAAGCCATTGAGTACATGTGCAGTGAGGGCCCCCGGGCGGTGTACGAACTCGAGCACATGGGTTTACCGTTCTCGCGCACCGAGTCCGGCCGGATTTACCAGCGCCCGTTCGGGGGACAATCGAAAGATTACGGTAAGGGAGGCCAGGCGGCGCGCACCTGCGCGGCAGCGGATCGCACCGGCCATGCGTTGCTGCATACCCTGTATCAGGCCAACCTGAAAGCCAATGCGACGTTTCTGTCGGAATGGTTCGCGGTCGATCTGGTGAAGAATCAGGATGGGGTCGTAGTCGGGGTAATCGCCATCGAGATCGAGACCGGCGAGACGGTATTCGTGGAGTCCAAGGCGACGGTGCTCGCCACCGGCGGCGCAGGTCAGATCTATGCGGAAACCACCAATGCATTGATGAACACGGGTGACGGTTTGGGCATGGCGCTACGGGCTGGCTTTCCGGTGCAGGACATCGAAATGTGGCAGTTCCATCCGACCGGCATCGCTGGGGCCAGCGTGCTGGTTACGGAGGGATGCCGCGGAGAAGGCGGATATCTGATCAACTCCGATGGCGAGCGTTTCATGGAGCGTTACGCCCCGACGGCGAAGGATCTCGCCGGCCGCGACGTGGTCGCGCGCTCAATGGTCATCGAGATGATGGAGGGGCGCGGCTGCGGGCCCAATGCCGATTACCTGTTGTTGAAGCTGGATCACCTCGGTGAAGAGGTACTGAACAGCCGCTTGCCGGGCGTTCTCGAGCTGTCGCGAACCTTTGCCCGGGTGGATCCCGTCAGGGAGCCGATTCCCGTGGTGCCCACCTGTCATTACATGATGGGTGGTCTGCCGACCGCGGTCAGCGGCCAGGCGCTGACGGTTGACGCGGCGGGCAACGATCAACCCATCGAGGGGCTCTATGCCATAGGAGAGGCCGCGTGTGTTTCCGTGCATGGGGCCAACCGGCTGGGTGGCAACTCGCTGCTCGACCTGGTCGTGTTCGGCCGCGCGGCGGGCAAACACATCGAGGAAGTGCTGCGCGCGGGCGGCATCAGTCACCGCAACGCCAGCGAATCGGATATCGACGCCGCCATGGCGCGACTCGAGCGCTGGAACAGCTCGACGGAAGGTGAGTCAGTTGCACAGCTGCGCACCGCACTGCAGAAAGTCATGCAGAGCCGGTTCGGTGTTTTTCGCACCGGCGAAGCGATGCAGGCCGGTAAGCGGGAAATTGCCGAACTGCGCGAACGGATCGCGAATGCGTACCTGGCAGACAAAAGCACTGCGTTCAACACCGCGCGTATGGAGGCGCTGGAGCTGGACAACCTGTTGGAGGTGGCCGAAGCGACCGCGATCGCGGCCGAGGAACGCAAGGAGAGCCGCGGTGCCCACGCGCGCGACGATTTCAAGGAACGCGACGACGAAAACTGGTTGTGCCACTCGCTATACTTCCCGTCCGACCAGCGGGTCGGCAAGCGTGGCGTGAATTTCGCCCCGAAGTTGGTCGACACCTTCCAACCGACCATACGTCAGTACTGATTCGAGGACCCCATGGCATCGCTCATCGTCAGCATCTACCGTTACGATCCGGACCAGGACGAAGCGCCCTACATGCAGGACACCACCATCGAACTGCCCGAGGGGCGGGATCCGATGGTGTTGCAGGTGCTCGAAGATCTGAAGGCGGCGGATCCGTCGCTGACCTTTCGCCGTTCCTGCCGGGAAGGCGTGTGCGGCTCGGACGGGATCAACATGAACGGCCGCAACGGCCTGGCGTGCATCACCCCGGTTTCGGAAGTCGCCAAGCGCGGCAAGCTGGCGCTGCGTCCACTGCCCGGTTTGCCGGTGATCCGCGATCTGGTCATCGACATGAGCCAGTTCTACAAGCAATACGAGAAGGTGCAACCCTATCTCATCAACGACACGCCGCCGCCGGCCCAGGAACGCCTGCAGTCGCCGGAAGATCGCGCCAAGCTGGACGGATTGTACGAGTGCATCCTGTGCGCGTGTTGCTCGACCGCGTGTCCGTCATTCTGGTGGAACCCGGACAAGTTCATCGGCCCGGCCGGACTGCTGCAGGCCTATCGCTTTCTGGTGGACAGTCGGGACACCGCAACGGACGAACGCCTCGCCGTGCTGGACGATCCGTTCAGCGTGTTTCGCTGCCGCGGGATCATGAACTGCGTCAGCGTCTGTCCCAAGGGTCTGAATCCGACGCGAGCCATCGGCAAAATTCGTACGATGCTGCTCCAGCAGGGGACCTGACGCCGCAACGAATTCCTCCACCACTGCTACAATCTGCAGCCTTGCTTGATCTCATTCGGCGGAGCACCGATGGCTGAGTCTTTCCTCGAACGCATGCGGAGCAGCTCGCACCTATCCGGCGGCAATGTGGGCTACGTGGAAGCGCTGTTCGAGTCGTTTCTGGACGATCCGAACGCCGTGCCCGAAGAATGGCGCGAGTACTTCGACAAGCTGCCCACGGTGGCGGGCGCGATCGGCGCCGATGTGCCACACAGCACCATCGTCAAGCACTTCGAGATCCTTGGCCGGAACCGGTTGCGGGCGCGGCCGGAATCCGTCAGCACCGACATTTCCTCGGCGCACGAGCAAAAGCAGATGCGGGTTACGGAGCTGATCAGCGCATTCCGTCATCGCGGCCACAAGCGGGCCGCGATCGATCCCCTCCGGATGATGCAGCGCCCGCCGACGCCGGTGCTCGATCTTGCCTACCACCACCTGTCCGCGGCGGATCTCGAGACGGTGTTCCGGGCGGGTTCGTTCTTCTACGGTGAAGAGAAAGTCAAGCTGCGGGACATCCTGGACGCGCTGGACCGCACCTATTGCGGCTCCGTGGGCTCGGAGTACATGCACATTGTCGACGTCGCGGAGCAGAGCTGGGTCCAACAGCGCCTTGAGAGCGTGCGCTCACAGCCAACCTACGGGCCCGACGTCCAGCGCATGATTTTCGAACGCCTGACGGCCGCAGAAGGGCTCGAGAGGTACCTCCACGGCCGCTACCCTGGGACCAAACGCTTTGGCCTGGAGGGCGCCGAAAGCTTGATCCCGATGCTGCACGAAGGGTTGCAACGGCTCGGCAGCCACGGTGTGGTGGAAACCGTGATCGGGATGGCGCACCGGGGTCGCCTGAACGTGCTCGTGAACATCCTGGGCAAGCACCCGGGCGAGTTGTTCGATGAGTTCGAAGGCCGGTTGCCGGAGACCGTGGGATCCGGTGACGTCAAATATCACCAGGGGTTTTCCTCCAACGTGACTACGCCGGGCGGAGAAATGCATCTGGCGCTGGCGTTCAACCCGTCGCATCTGGAAATTGCCGGACCCGTCGTGGAAGGGTCGGTTCGGGCTCGACAGGATCGCCGCGAGGATTACGAAGGCGATCTCGTGGTCCCAATCCTGATTCATGGGGATGCGGCGTTTGCCGCCCAGGGCGTGGTGATGGAGACGTTTCAGATGTCCCAGACCCGGGGTTTCAAGGTAGGTGGCACCATTCACATCATCATTAACAACCAGATCGGCTTTACCACCCACCGTCAGGACGATGCCCGGTCGACTGAGTACTGCACCGAGGTCGCGCGGATGGTTCAGGCGCCGATCTTTCACGTCAATGGCGACGATCCCGAGGCGGTGCTGTTCGTCACGCAGGTCGCCATCGATTACCGCATGCAGTTCCGCAAGGACGTGGTGATCGATCTGGTCTGTTATCGGAGGCGCGGCCACAACGAAGCCGAAGAACCGATGAAGACCCAGCCGCTGATGTACAAAGCCATCCGCCAGCACCCGACCACGCGTGCGGTATACGCAGAGCGGTTGATCGAAGCAGGGGTCGTTTCAGCCGAAGAGGCGGCGCAGAGCGCGGAACGCTACCGCGATGCGCTGGATGCAGGCGAGCATGTCGCTCTGAGCCTGGTCGAAAAACCGAATAAGGCGTTGTTCGTCGACTGGACGCCTTACATCGGGCACGAATGGACGACACCCGCGGACACCCGGGTCGATCGCCTCAAGTTGAAAGAACTGGCGGCGAAACTGGCGCAGTTTCCCGAGGGTTTCGTGCTGCACCGGCAGGTCACTCGAATCATCGAGGACCGGCACAAGATGTCGGCCGGGGCGATGCCCATCAACTGGGGTTACGCCGAGGTCATGGCGTATGCCACTTTGCTGGACGAAGGCAATCCGATCCGGTTGACCGGCCAGGACGTGGGCGTAGGGACCTTCTCGCACCGCCATGCGGCGTTCCACAATCAACGCACCGGGCGGCGCTACATTCCGCTCAATCATCTGGCGGCACAACCGACCTTCGACCTGTACGACACGTTGCTGTCCGAGGAGGCCGTGCTCGCCTTCGAGTACGGTTACGCGACGACCAGCCCGACTGCACTGGTCGTCTGGGAGGCGCAGTTCGGCGACTTCGCCAACGGGGCGCAGGTGGTGATCGACCAGTTCATCACCAGTGGCGAGCACAAGTGGGAAAGGCTGTGTGGATTGGTGCTGTTGCTACCGCACGGATATGAAGGTGCCGGGCCCGAGCATTCGTCGGCGCGCGTGGAGCGCTATCTGCAGATGGCCGCCGAACACAACATTCAGGTGTGCGTGCCCACGACGCCTGCCCAGGTCTTTCACATGTTGCGGCGCCAGGTCCGTCGACCGCTGCGCAAGCCGCTGGTCGCCTTGACCCCGAAGAGCCTGCTGCGGCATCGGCTGGCGGTATCCACCCTCGAGGAGTTGGCCGATGGAAGCTTTCGCGCCGTGCTCGGCGAGCTGGACGGCCTCGATCCCCAAGCCGTGGAACGGGTCATCCTGTGTAGCGGCAAGGTGTACTACGAACTTCTGGAACGGCGCCGGGAGGACGGGGTCGAGAATGTTGCCATCGTTCGCATGGAGCAGCTGTACCCGTTTCCCGAGTCCGAGCTCGCGGCGGCGATTGCGGTTTACGGCAATCTCAAGGACGTCATCTGGTGCCAGGAAGAGCCGATGAACCAGGGTGCCTGGTATGCCCAGCAGCATCACATGCGACGGGTAGTCCTGCGTCACGACGACTCGTTGTATCTGACGTATGCGGGACGCGAAGCATCGGCAGCGCCGGCGGCCGGGTACATGCAGCGCCACCTGGAAGAGCAGAATCGATTGGTTGAGGATGCACTGTACGGTTAGCAGGTCTGCAAGGCCTTGCCTTGCAGAAGGGTCAGGTCTGCAAGGCCTTGCCTTGCAGAAGGGTCAGGTCTGCAAGGCCTTGCCTTGCGACGGGTCAGGTCTGCAAGGCGAAAGGCTTGCGGACAGATTAGGTGCGAAGCTGAGCAGCGGCAGCTAGCGCAGCAAAGCTGCCCTAGCAGCTTAGGGAGTGAGTGTGGCCATTGAGATAAAAGCGCCGAGGTTTCCAGAGTCCATCGCGGATGGCACGGTCGCGGCCTGGCACAAACAACCGGGCGATGCGGTGCGTCGGGATGATCTGCTGGTGGACATCGAGACGGATAAAGTCGTGTTGGAAATCGTTGCTCCAGTCGACGGCACGCTCGGTGAAATATTGAAAAGCGAGGGCGAGATCGTTCTCAGCGAAGAGCTCATTGCGCTGTTCGAGGCGGGTGTCGTGGAAGCCGCGGCGCCGTCGGGCGATCGGCCGGAGAGGGCGGCAGATATTTCGCCAGGTGCGCCAGAACCGGTAGCCAGCCCAGCGGCACGCAAGCTGGCGAACGAAAACGGTTTGGATCTGGCGAGCCTCAACGGCTCGGGAAAGGGCGGACGAATCACCAAAGAAGATGTCGCCCGGGCGGTTGCTGGTACGTCCCCGGAACCTGGGAAACAGGTGGAAGTAGTCGCGTCGGCTACCGCTGTTTCAGCTTCGCCCGGCCTGCCGTCCGGCACGGAAGAGCGCGTCGAGCGCCGTGTGCCAATGACGCGCTTGCGCGCCAGCATCGCCCGACGGTTGGTCGAAGCGCAGCACAATGCGGCGATGCTGACCACCTTCAACGAGGTCAACATGCAACCGGTGATGGCTCTGCGCAGCAAGTACCGCGAAGAGTTCGAACGCCGTCACAACGGTACCCGGCTGGGGTATATGTCTTTCTTCGTGCGCGTAACCGTCGAGGCGCTGAAGCGTTTCCCATCAGTGAACGCGTCGATCGATGGCAACGATGTGCTCTACCATGGGTTCTATGACATCGGCGTGGCGATCACTACCGAGCGAGGCCTGGTGGTGCCGGTGGTGCGCGACGCAGACGGGCTTAGCCTTGCCCAGATCGAAGACGCCATTCGTGACTACGGAAGCAAAGCACGGGACGGGAAGTTGTCGATTGAGGACATGTCGGGCGGCACCTTCACCATCTCCAATGGCGGTGTTTTCGGCTCGCTGCTTTCGACCCCGATCCTGAATCCGCCCCAGACCGGCATCCTCGGGATGCATAAGATCGAGGAACGGCCCGTGGTCGAAGCGGGTGAGATCGTAGTTCGGCCGATGATGTATCTGGCCCTGTCCTATGACCATCGTCTGATTGACGGGCAGGAGGCGGTGCGCTTCCTGGTCGATATCAAGGCGCTGCTGGAAGATCCCGCGCGCATTCTGCTCGACATCTGAAGCCCGACTGGAGCGTTATCGATATGACGGACAAGTACGATGTGGTTGTGATTGGTGCGGGCCCGGCCGGATACACCGCAGCGATTCGTTGTGCCCAGCTCGGTCTGAATACCGCCTGCATCGACAAGAGTCTGGGCGAGTCGGGTGACCCGACACTTGGCGGCACCTGCCTGAACTGGGGCTGCATTCCATCCAAGGCGCTACTCGACGTGTCCCACAAATTCGCGGAGGCGCGGGACTCGTTCAAAGGATTCGGCATCAAGACCGGCAAAGTCAGCGTGGATATCAAGACCGTCATGCAACGTAAGACCGAAGTGGTGGCTAAGCTTACGGGCGGGATCAGCGCGTTGTTCAAGGCCAACGGAGTCATCGCGCTCGCGGGTACGGGCCGCCTGCTGACCGGCCCCCGGGTCGAGTACGCTCCCCATGACGGCGCCGCACAGGTTCTCGAATCCACCCACGTGATCCTCGCTCCTGGCTCTGTTTCTACTCAGATCGAACCGACCCCCCTGGATGGCGAGTTCATCGTCGATTCCACGGGCGCGCTGGAATTCGATTCGGTGCCGGCTACGCTGGGCGTGATCGGCGCCGGGGTGATCGGGCTCGAACTCGGCAGCGTCTGGGGTAGATTCGGCAGCGATGTGGTCGTGTTGGAGGCGCTGGATGATTTTTTACCCATGTGCGACCGGCGCATTGCGCGTGACGCAAAGAAGCTGCTCGAAGCTCAGGGTCTGGACATTCGAATGGGTGCCCGGGTGGTCGGTTCGAAGGTTGAAAACGGATCGGTCGAGGTGCGCTACCAGGATAACGAAGGCGAGCACAGCGTACATGTGGACAAGCTGATCGTCGGGGTCGGGCGAATACCCTACACCGAGGGGCTGCTGGCGCCGGATTGCGGCGTGAATCTCGATGAGCGTGGTTTTCTTTACGTCAATGACCTGTGCGCGACCGATGCTCCTCATGTGTATGCGGTCGGCGATGCGGTGCGCGGTCCAATGCTTGCCCACAAGGGCATGGACGAAGGAGTAATGGTGGCCGAGCGCCTGGCGGGTCAGAAGACCATGGTCAACTACGACTGTGTGCCGTCCGTCATCTATACGCATCCCGAGGTCGCCTGGGTGGGCCGGACCGAAGCGGAGTTGAAGAGCGACGGTGAGAAGTTCAACGTTGGCACGTTTCCGTTTGCTGCCAGTGGACGGGCGCTGGCAGCCCATGACAGCGATGGCATGGTCAAGGTCATTGCCGACGCCGAAACCGACCGCATTCTTGGCGTGCATATCCTCGGCCCGCAGGCATCGGAGCTGATTGCCCAGGCCGTGATCGCGATGGAGTTCAACGGCAGCGCGGAGGACCTGGGGCTGACGATGTTCGCGCATCCGTCGCTTTCCGAAGCCGTGCATGAGGCGGCGCTGGGCGTCGCAGGCCACGCCGTGCACATGGTCAATCGTAAGAAACGTAACTGACGAGCAACAATCGATGAACTTACATGAGTATCAGGCGAAGCAGCTGTTCGCCGAGTATGGACTCCCCGTCTCGAAGGGCATCGCGGTGGATACTGCGGATGCGGCGGTGGCTGCGACCGCCGAAATTGGCGGCGACCGCTGGGTGGTCAAGGTTCAGGTTCACGCGGGTGGCCGCGGTAAGGCCGGCGGCGTCGAACTGGTGGATGACCCGGAAGCGGCCCGAGTGTTCGCCGCCAAGTGGCTGCGCAAGAATCTGGTCACGATTCAGACCGACGCGAAGGGGCAGCCGGTCAGCAAAATCTATGTTGAAAGTTGCGCCGACATCGATCGGGAACTGTACCTGGGCGCGGTCATCGACCGGGCTTTACGGCGCGTGGTGTTCATGGCATCCACCGAGGGTGGAGTGGAGATCGAGACGGTCGCGCGGGAGACCCCCGAGAAAATCATTCGCACGATCATCGATCCCTATGTCGGGGCGCAGCCGTATCAGGGCAGGCAGATGGCCTTCGCGCTTGGCCTGGAGGGACCTCAGGTTCGTCAGTTCACGGATCTGTTCGTCAATCTGGCGCGCCTGTTTCGGGAATTGGATTGTTCGCTGGTCGAGGTGAACCCCCTGGTGGTGACGGCAGCCGGCGACGTTCACTGTCTTGACGCGAAGATCACAATCGACGGCAACGCGATGTTCCGGCAGCGACGCCTTGCCCAGATGCACGATCCGTCCCAGGAGGACGAACGCGAGGCCGAGGCGGCGGACTTCAATCTCAACTACGTAGCGCTCGATGGCGACATCGGATGCATGGTCAATGGCGCTGGGCTGGCCATGGGCACCATGGACCTGGTTAAGCTGCACGGCGGCGAGCCGGCCAATTTTCTGGACGTCGGCGGCGGCGCGACCAAGGAAGGCGTGTCGGAAGCCTTCAAGATCATCCTGTCGGATCAGAATGTGCGTGCGGTGCTGATCAACATTTTCGGGGGGATCGTCAGTTGCGCAACGATTGCCGAAGGGATCATTGGCGCGGTCAAGGAGATTGGGGTGGAGGTGCCCGTGGTGGTGCGCTTCGAAGGCAACAATGCGGCTCAAGGCAGTGAGATTCTTGCGGCCAGCGATGTCAACATCCTGACGGCCCAGGGGCTGGTGGACGCGGCCGAGAAAGTCGTCGCTGCCGCGAGACAAGCCGCATGAGCATCCTCATCGACAAGGACACTAACGTAGTGGTGCAGGGGTTCACCGGTTCGCAGGGTACCCTGCACAGCGAACAGGCGCTGGCCTATGGCACCCGGCTGGTGGGTGGCGTCACGCCCGGCAAAGGTGGCACGGAACATCTTGGACTGCCGGTGTTCAACACGGTTCGCGATGCGGTGGACGCGGGCGCGACGGCGAGCGTAATTTACGTACCGGCCGCCTATGGCATGGACTCGATTCTCGAAGCGGCCGATGCGGGTATCGAGCTGATCGTGTGCATTACCGAGGGTATTCCTACGCTCGACATGCTGACGGTGAAAGCGTTGCTCGATACCATGGGAACGCGGCTGGTCGGGCCGAATTGTCCCGGTGTGATCACCCCCGGAGAATGCAAAATAGGCATTATGCCCGGCGACATCCACCTGCCCGGCAAGGTGGGTGTGGTATCCCGCTCAGGCACTCTGACCTATGAAGCAGTGAAGCAAACCACCGACCGCGGCTACGGGCAGAGCACTTGTGTCGGGATCGGAGGCGATCCCATCCCAGGGAGCCATTTCATCGACATACTGGCGTTGTTCGAAGCGGATCCCGCGACCGAGGCCATCGTCATGGTGGGTGAGATCGGTGGCACCGCGGAAGAGGAGGCCGCGGAGTACATCGCCGGCAACGTATCGAAACCGGTGGTTGCCTACATCGCCGGCGTGACCGCGCCGCCGGGAAAGCGCATGGGCCATGCCGGCGCCATCATCGCGGGTGGCAAGGGCACGGCCGCGGACAAGTTCGGCGCGCTGGAGGCCGCCGGGGTAAAAACGGTGCGCAGCCTCGCCGACATCGGGTCAGGGCTCGCCGAAGTCACCGGTTGGGATTAACGGCTCCTCGGCCCAGGGCCTCGGCTTGCAAAAAGGCACGGTTGCCCCCATACAGCCTATTCGCGTGTTGAAAAACACGCTGCCAGGGCGAGCCAGGGATGGCTCGTCCTCTAGCGATTGACCCGATTGGATTGTAACTAGGACCGCAAATGGCCGAACCCGAGACGCAGGCGGAGACTTTCGGTTTCCAGACAGAAGCACGTCAGCTGCTTCAGCTGATGATTCACTCGCTGTATTCAAACCGTGAGATATTTCTTCGTGAGTTGATTTCCAACGCCTCCGATGCGGTGGACAAGCTTCGATTCGAGGCACTCGAAAAACCCGAACTGCTGGCGCACGATCCGGATTTTCGCGTGCGGATCAGCTTCGATGCCGAGGCGGGAACGTTGACCGTGTCGGACAACGGCATTGGCATGAGTCGTGACGAGGTCATCGATCAGTTAGGTACGATCGCGCGGTCCGGAACGGCCGAGTTCCTGGCCAGCCTGTCCGGTGACCAGCGGAAGGACGCGGTGCTGATTGGCCAGTTCGGTGTGGGCTTTTACAGCTCGTTCATCGTGGCCGATACGGTCAGCGTGATCACCCGGCGCGCGGATCTGGGTGAGGATGAAGCAGTTTGCTGGCGCTCTGCCGGCGAGGCGGACTTCAGCGTCGAACCCGCGACGCGCTCCGAACGTGGGACCGAGGTCGTGTTGCACCTGCGTAAGGATGCCGAGGAGTTTGCAGACGATTTCCGGTTGCGCAGCATTGTTCGGAAGTACTCGGATCACATTGGGGTGCCGGTGGAGATGCTGGAGGCAACCCACGGCCTCCAGGACAAAGGAGACAAAGGAGATAAAGGAGATGAAGGGGAGGATGATGCCGAGCCCAAGTGGCAGAGCGTCAATGCGGCGAAGGCGATGTGGACGCGTTCGCGCAGCGATATCAGCGATGAGGAGTACAACACCTTCTACAAACATGTGTCGCACGATTTCGAGGATCCCCTGACCTGGAGTCACAACCGGGTCGAGGGCAAGCTCGAGTACACCAGCTTGGTCTACCTGCCGAAGCATGCCCCCTTTGATTTGTGGAATCGGGATGCGCCGCGCGGGCTGAAGCTCTACGTGCAGCGGGTGTTCATCCTGGACGACGCAGAGCAGTTTCTGCCGATGTATCTGCGCTTCGTGAAAGGCGTGGTCGATTCGAACGACCTGCCGCTGAACGTGTCACGCGAACTCCTGCAGCAGGACGAACGCGTCACCTCCATCCGCAACGCCCTGACCAAAAGGGTACTGGACCTGCTGGCCAAGATGGCCAAGTCCGATCCGGAGGACTATCAGACGTTTTGGGAAAACTTTGGTGAAGTCCTGAAGGAAGGTCCTGCGGAGGACTTCAGCAATCGGGAGCGGGTGGCGAAGTTGCTGCGCTTTGCATCCAGCCATACTGACGAGGAGCTTCAGAACGTATCCCTGGAGGATTACGTGTCGCGCATGATCGAGGGTCAGGACAAGATCTACTACATCTGCGCGGATAACTTCGCGACCGCGAAGAACTCCCCGCAGCTGGAAGCCTTTCGTAAGCGCGGCATCGAAGTACTGCTGGCCTACGATAGGATCGACGACTGGCTGTTTTCCGGATTGAACGAGTTCGACGGCAAGCCCCTCCAGGATGTTGCGCGAGGCGAATTGAACCTCCCGGGTGAGGCGCCGGATGCGGCCGCGAATGCGTCCGAAGACGATGCCCTGGCCGCGCGCATCAAGGAGGTTCTCGGTGATCAGGTCGAAGGCGTTCGCAGCTCCAGTCGGCTGACCGAGTCGGCCGCGTGCCTGGTGCTGGGCGAACACGATATGGGCGCGCAGATGCGCCGGCTCATGGAGGCGGCGGGACAAACGCTGCCGGACAGCAAATCGACGTTGGAGATCAACCTGGGTCATCCCTTGCTGCAGCGATTGGATGGCGAGGCCGACGAACAGCGCTTCGCTGAAATTGCCCAATTGTTGCTCGATCAGGCGCTGCTGGCGGACGGCGGGCAACTGCAGGACCCGGCCGCGTACGTCACGCGCGTCAACGCGTTGCTGATCGAGCTGCTCGGCAAACCGGACTGAGGTTGCTGCCTGGCTCTGGTTTGATGCAATCGCACACCCTCACACATCTGATCGCTGCAAGCGTGGCTGGGTTCGTCCTGCTCAGCGGCAGCCCGGAATCCACGGCAGGTGACGCCGGTGGACTTGCGGCGTACGCGGGTGCGCGCCTGGTCTTCAGTGATGTGGATCAGGAAGTCACCCACTACGATTTCGTGCTCGGCGCCGTAGAGCGGAGCGGCGGCGCGATGCGCGCGAAACGCTCGGTGCGTCTCGCGGGCCACGTCGACCGGCTGACCTTCGAGATTCCCGATGGGATCAGTCCGGACGAGGTTGTCGAGCACTACCGCGAGCAGCTTGCCCAACAGGATTATCGGGTACTGTTCGAATGCCGCGCGCGCGATTGCGGAAAGAGCACCGTGTGGGCGAACAGCGTGTTCCGCCGCGCTACGTTGTACGGGCCCGATAGTAATCAGCGTTACCTGGCTGCGCGACGGCAGATCGGCCCAGACGACGAACGACTGGTGGCCATCTACGTGACCGAGCGTGGTAACCATAAGGTCTATGCGCACGTCGAGATCGTCTCTCCAAGCGCATCCTCCGGGCTCGAGGGGCCATCGGACATCGTTGCGGTGCTCGCGCGCGATGGCTATGTCGTGCTCGATGCCGTGCGCCCCGATATGAAGGGTCGGTTCGGCCTCGCTGCGCGCGCGGCGCTGCTGGAGATCGGTCAGCAGCTCGCCGCCCTGCCGCGCAGCGAGCCCTACGTGGTGGTATGCCACCTGTATGGGTCGGGCACCCCCGAATCAGCACTGCGCTCCAGCGAGCGCTGCGCCGAGCAGGCCCGTGCAGCCCTCGACCCGGACGGCATCTTGGGGCTGAAGACGTTCGGCGCGGGTCCCTATTCGCCCCGGCGTTCGCCCCGGAGTTCCCCCCGGGGCGCCCAGCGGAATGCGCGGGTAGAATTGGTCGCGCCGTGACCGGCACCGAAGGTCTGGTGACGGTTGCAGATCACCTGCGTTGGATCGCGACGCGCTTTGCAGCGGAAGATCTTTACTACGGACACGGCACCGACAATGCCTGGGACGAGTCATTGGCTCTGGTATGCGGGTACCTGGGGCTGCCCTGCGACAAGCTCGAGTACGTGCTCGGCAGTCGCCTGCTGGAAGCGGAACGCGACGCGCTGTGTCGGCTCACCGAGCAACGCATCGAGCAGCGCGTTCCGGTTCCCTATCTGGTCGGTGAGGCGTGGTTTGCCGGACATCGGTTCAGCATCGCCCCTGGGGTTTTGATTCCACGCTCGCCGGTCGCAGAACTGATTCGCGATGAATTCGCGCCCTGGTTGACGCGGCCGCCCGGGCGAATTCTCGATCTGTGTTCGGGCAACGGCTGCATCGGCATCGCCTGTGCCCGCCAGTTTGGCGACGCCCTGGTGACACTCGCCGAGTTGGACCCGGCCGCGTTACAGCTGGCCAGGGAGAATGTTCGGCTGCACGGGCTGGACGATCGGGTCCGCGTGGTCGAATCCGACCTGTTCGCGGCGATCGACGATACCCCTTTTGATCTCATCGTGGCCAACCCGCCCTACGTCAACGCCGAGGATTTCGCGTCCATGCCGGCGGAGTACCGTCACGAACCTGCGGCCGCCCTGTCCGGAGGTCCCGATGGGCTGGATCTGGTGCGCAGGATTCTGGCCGCGGCCGGCACGCGTCTCGCGCCGGATGGGCTACTGGTGGTGGAGGTTGGAAATTCCAGCGCGGCGTTGTTGCAGGCGTTTCCAAACCTGCCATTTGCCTGGCCCGACTTCGAATGCGGTGGTCACGGCGTATTCGTCGTCGATCGCCAAGGATTGATGCGATAGCCTCAGCTCCCGAGGGTCTGGAGGCCGGCTTGTAACCAATGGGCTGAGGTATACTGCGCGGCGTCTTCGACATGACCCCTCCCGGGCACGGGTATGAGCGGCAACACCTTCGGCAGAGCGTTCAGCGTCACGACCTTTGGCGAGAGCCATGGGGCAGCGCTGGGCGCGACGGTGGATGGCTGCCCACCGGGGCTCGAACTGTCAGCGGAGGATCTGCAGCGCGATCTGGATCGGCGCCGCCCAGGACAATCGAAGTATACCAGCCAGCGCAAAGAGGCTGACCGGGTCCAGATTCTCTCGGGCGTGTTCGAAGGACGCACCACCGGCACGCCGATCGGACTGCTCATTGAGAACACCGATCAGCGAACCAGGGACTATTCGAAGATCAAGGATGTATATCGTCCATCCCATGCAGATTTCAGCTACCAGCAGAAGTACGGCATCCGGGATTACCGTGGTGGCGGCCGGGCGTCGGCTCGGGAGACCGCCATGCGGGTCGCGGCGGCGGGAATCGCGAAGAAGTACCTCGGCGAGCGCTGTGGCGTGCAGATTCGCGGGTTCCTCTCGCAGATCGGTGATATCAGACCGGCGGCTCACGATTGGTCAGAGGTTGAAAACAATCCCTTTTTCTGCCCGGACCCGGGCAAGGTGGAGGCGATCGCGGCGCTGATCGACGGGCTGCGTCGGGATGGCGATTCCATCGGAGCGCGGATCACCGTCGTTGCGGAAGGTGTGCCCGCGGGCCTCGGTGAACCGGTGTTCGACAAGCTGGATGCAGAGCTGGCCGGGGCTCTGATGAGCATCAATGCGGTCAAGGGGGTCGAAATTGGCGCGGGCTTCGACGTCATCACGCAGCGTGGCACCGAGCATCGCGACGAACTGAGCAGCGAGGGGTTTCTCAGCAATAATTCCGGCGGCGTGTTGGGTGGCATTTCCTCGGGCCAGGACATCGTGGTGAGCATTGCGCTGAAGCCTACCTCCAGTCTCACCACGCCGGGCCGCAGCGTGAACGAGGCGGGCGAAGAGGTTGAAGTCGTCACCACGGGTCGTCACGACCCCTGCGTGGGCATCCGCGCCACCCCCATCGCCGAAGCGATGGTTGCACTGGTGCTGATGGACCACTTGTTGCGGCAGCGCGCTCAGAACCCGGATTGGCTCGCCAATTCCTGATTGGCGAATTCGTCGAGCACCTCCAGAAAAGCACCCGCGGCATTGGACAGCGTTCGTTCCGGGTTGATGACGGCGCCGAGCATGCGCTCGATGGGCTCGGTCGCGACCTCCAGTTCCACGAGTGGCGGTGTCACCATGGTTCGCGGCAGCACGCTCCAGCCGAGACCTATGCCGACCAGCATGCCGATGGTTTCGAGGTAATTGGTGGACATGGACGAATTGAGGGGCACCTCGGCGGTCGCGAATCGCTGGGCGACGATGCGTCCGGTGTAGGTTCCCATGCCCGGCAGTATCACCGGCGCTTCGGCGAGTTCCGTCAACGTCAGGGGAGCGTCCCGGGGCTGGGCGAGCGCATGGTCGGCGCTGGCGATGAATACCAGTACGTCAGTCCACAGGGGACGGTAGGCGAGTTCGGCGGGCCCTTCCGGATCGAGCGTCACCACGGCAAGTTCAGTCTCGGCGTTGCGTAGCAGCGTGTGCGCGGCTTCGGAATCCACGAATTCGATGTCCAGCTGAACGGCGGGGTGCGTTTTCGAGAAACGCTGCAGTACCGGGGCCAGGCGATGTAGCCCGATGTGGTGGCTGGTTGCGACGCACAACTGCCCATCCACGCGCCGGTCGAGATTCTTCAGCAACCGTTCGGTGTCATCGAGTTGGGCGAGCAATTCGCGTGCCCGCGGTTCCAGCATCTTGCCCGCGTCGGTAAGAAATATCCGGCGTCCCACGCGATCGAACAGGCGGGTGGCCAGCGAAGTCTCCAGGCGCTGGATGCGTTTGCTGACGGCGGGCTGCGTGAGATGCAACTGTTTGGCGGCCCGGGAGAACGAGCCGGCGTCGGCCACGGCGAGAAATGCCTTCAGTCCGTGCCATTCCATGGTGCTACCCGGAGTCTTTCATTCCTAAAGCTTATCGAATAGATAAATATAATGAATTTGTGTTATCTAAATGCGAAGCATACCATTGCGATCACAGCAATTCCCGGATGCCGCCCGTGGCTGCTCAGACGCTTTACGACAAGATCTGGAACATGCATCTGGTGACCGAACGAGTCGATGGCACGGGGCTCCTCTACATCGATCGCCACCTGTTGCACGAAGTCACCTCGCCCCAGGCGTTCGAAGGCTTGAAACTGGCTGGGCGGACCCCCTGGCGCGTCGACTCCAATCTGGCCACCCCGGATCACAACGTGCCAACGGTGCCGGAAGAACGTGTGCTGGGGATCGCCGGCATCGAGGATGAGGTGGCGCGAATTCAGGTCCAGACGCTGGATGACAACTGTGCGGAGTTCGGTATTCAGCAGTTCGACATTCGCGACCAGCGCCAGGGGATCGTGCACGTCGTCGGCCCGGAACAGGGTGCCACCTTGCCCGGAATGACCATCGTGTGCGGCGATTCGCATACCTCGACCCATGGCGCCTTTGCGGCGCTGGCCCAGGGCATTGGCACCTCTGAAGTTGAACATGTGCTGGCAACCCAGTGTCTGGTGCAACGCAAGGCGGCGAACATGCGCATCGTGGCTGATGGGGTGTTGGCTGAAGGGGTGTTCGCCAAGGATCTCGTGCTGACCATCATCGGTCAGACGGGTACGGCCGGCGGGGCGGGCTTCACCTTCGAGTACGTCGGTGAGGCGGTGCGCGTGCTGTCCATGGAAGGGCGCATGACACTCTGCAATATGTCGATCGAGGCCGGCGCCCGGGCCGGACTGGTCGCAGTGGATGAAACGACTCTCAACTACCTGAAAAATCTACCGTTTTCTCCACAGGGCGATGACTGGGAAGCAGCCGCCGAGGCCTGGCGCGGACTGGTCTCCGATCCGAACGCTGTATTCGATGCGGAAATGCGGTTGGACGCAGCAGCGGTCGAGCCGCAGGTCACCTGGGGCACCACGCCGGGCTTGGTCACTGGAATTTCCGGGGAAGTCCCGGATCCCGACAGTTTCGCCGACGAAGCAACCCGTGAAACGGCGCGCCGGGCCCTCGCCTACATGGGCTTGGAACCGGGCACGGCCATGGTGGACGTGCCCATCGACCGGGCATTCATCGGCTCGTGCACCAACGCGCGCATCGAAGATCTGCGGGTGGCCGCCGCTGTGGTCCGTGGCCGTCAGGTGGCCAGCACGGTTACCCAGGCGCTGGTGGTGCCGGGTTCGGGTCTGGTCAAGGCCCAGGCGGAGGCGGAAGGTCTCGCGCAGACTTTTGTGGATGCGGGGTTCGAATGGCGTGCGGCCGGCTGCTCTATGTGTCTGGCGATGAATGCCGATCGCCTGGAGGCCGGCGAACGCTGCGCGTCGACATCGAATCGCAATTTCGAAGGTCGTCAGGGCCATGGCGGAAGGACCCATCTGGTCAGCCCGGCGATGGCCGCGGCAGCGGCGATTGCGGGCCACTTTGTCGATGTTCGCGAACTGTTGTGAGGATTACCCGATGAAACCCTTCACGACCCTGGTAGGAACAGTGGTGCCGCTCAATCTGGCGAATGTGGACACCGATCAGATCATTCCCAAGCAGTTCCTCAAATCGATCCGGCGCACCGGCTTTGGTGACAACCTGTTTGATGCCTGGCGCTTTCTGGACGAAGGGGACTTCCACAAGACGCCCAACGAACGTGAACTCAATCACGAATTCGTTTTAAATCACGCGCGTTACAACGGCGCAGCGATTCTCCTGGCGGGTGAGAACTTCGGTTGCGGATCGAGCCGCGAGCACGCGGTATGGGCGTTGGAGGAGTATGGTATTCGCTGTGTGATCGCGCCCAGCTTTGCGGACATTTTCTTCAATAATTGCTTTAAGAATGGTGTGTTACCTATTGTTTTAGATAACGTTTCCATTAGAAAACTCTTCGAAGAAGTTGAGCAGCGAGAGGGTTATTCGTTGACGGTCGATCTGCCGGCCCAGCAGATTCTCAAACCGGACGGCGTGACCCTTGCGTTTGACATCGGCGCCCACGCTAAGCACGCGCTGATCAACGGGCTGGACGATATTACGTTGACGCTGGAGGATGCTGCGGCGATACGGGCCTTTGAGGCCGCGCATCGCGCAAACCACCCCTGGTACTTCCCCCAATGAGCAGCCACCGTGAGGTTTTGATCCTGCCCGGTGACGGGATCGGCCCGGAGGTCGTGTCCCAGGCGGTGCGGTTGCTGCGCGACGCCGCGCAAGCCTGCGATATGGAGTTGGATATCCGCCAGGAGGCGGTTGGCGGCGCAGCCATCGAGGCCGATGGCCAGCCCCTACCGGAAGCCACGCTCGCGGCCGCGCGAGGCGCCGATGCGGTACTGCTGGGGGCGGTGGGTGGTCCGCGCTGGGAAGGACTGCCGATGCACGAACGGCCCGAGCGCGGCCTGCTGGGGTTACGCTCCGGTCTGGACCTGTTCGCCAACCTGCGTCCCGCCATTCTGTTTGCGCCGCTGGCCGATGCATCGTCCCTGAAGGCGGAACTGGTGGCGAACCTCGACATTCTGATCGTGCGGGAACTGACCGGCGGTATCTACTTCGGCGAGCCGCGCGGCATCGAGCAGACCCCGACGGGGCGTCGCGGTGTGAACTCGTACGTGTACACCGAGCATGAAATCGAACGGATCGCGCGCATCGGCTTCGACATGGCGCGAAAAAGAAGCGGGCGCTTGTGTTCGGTCGACAAAGCCAACGTGCTGGAGGTCACACAACTGTGGCGCGACGTCATCGGAGAGGTGGCTGCAGACTACGCCGATGTCGAGTTGTCGCACATGTACGTAGACAACGCGGGCATGCAGCTGGTGCGGGCCCCCAAGCAGTTCGATGTCATCGTCACCGGCAATATGTTTGGTGACATCCTGTCCGACGTCGCCGCAATGCTCACGGGCTCGGTGGGCATGCTGCCATCGGCGTCGCTGGCCGCGGACGGCCGCGGTTTGTATGAGCCCGTGCACGGCTCGGCGCCGGACATCGCCGGTCAGAATGTGGCCAATCCCCTGGCGACGATGTTGTCGGTGGGCATGATGTTCCGGTACAGCTTTGCCGAACGTGAGATCGCCGATCGGATCGACGCAGCCGTGTTATCGGTGCTGGAGTCCGGATTGCGCACCGCGGACATTATTTCGGGGGTTGCGGATCGTCAGACCCTGGTCGGAACCGATGCCATGGCGGATGCGGTGCTCAGCGCCTTTGCCGAGGAGGCCGTGGAGGCCGAGGAGGCTCAGGTGGCCCAGGAGCGAGACCGATGAGTGTCAATGTGGCCATCGCCGGCGCTACCGGCGCGGTGGGTGAGGCCTTGATCGAAATCCTCGAGCAGCGCGACTTTCCGGTTGCAGAGCTCCACCTGCTGGCCAGCGAGCGTTCCGAGGGTAAGACGCTGCGCGCCCTGGGTCGCAATGTGCGGGTGCAGCGGCTCGATCAGTTCGACTTCCACGGTACCCAGATCGCGCTGTTTTCGGCGGGTCGTAAGGTGTCGGCGGAGTTTGCGCCCAAAGCGGCCGCGGCCGGTTGCGTGGTCATCGACAATACGTCACAGTTTCGTTACGACGACGACATCCCGCTGATCGTTCCTGAGGTCAACGCCGATGCCCTCAGCGGCTTCCGTGAACGACGTATCATTGCCAACCCGAACTGCTCGACTATTCAGATGCTCGTGGCGTTGAATCCCATTTATAATGCCGTGGGTATTCAACGCATCAACGTGGCTACCTATCAGGCGGTGTCCGGGGCCGGGGCGGGCGGGATTCGTGAACTGGCTGGCCAGACGGCGGAGTTGCTCAACGGCAGGCCGATCGAACCACAGGTCATGGCCGCTCAGATCGCGTTCAACGCGATTCCGCAGATCGGCGACTTCGAAGACAACGGTTACACCCGCGAAGAGATGAAGCTGGTCTGGGAAACGCGCAAGATCTTCGCTGACGACAGCATTCAGGTGAATCCCACGTGTGTCCGAATCCCGGTGTTTTTCGGTCATTCGGAAGCAGTTCACATCGAAACCCGCGAACCCATCACGGCGGCCACCGCGCGAAGCCTGCTCAACGATGCACCGGGCGTGACGGTGATCGACGAGCATCTCCCCGGAGGTTACCCCACGGCCGTCGGAGAGGCGGCCGGAGACGATGCGGTGTACGTCGGCCGGATACGAGAAGACATCTCGCATCCATGCGGTCTGAATCTCTGGGTTGTATCAGACAATGTTCGTAAGGGGGCCGCGCTGAACAGTATACAAATCGCGGAACTTTTGCTAAAAGAACTGTAATATTTGTTACTTACTGCACTCTTTGCAGACTGCTTCTAGTTTAGCGTGTGCCTTCGGACGGCTTGCAGTTGTGATGGTCGTTTCAGGCGCCGGGAAGCGCGATCTGGACCGATCGCAGATTGTTTGCGAATGTTGAAGACGACGTCGACAGTGGGCAGCGCCATGATGGCATACAGCGCAAATATTGCTTTGCCGACAAATCGGACCCGGCGCTTGCGCGCTACCGGTCCACGAACGGTCCAATGAATCGAAGGGACGGATTTATGGCTCGCAACCTGGGTTTCTTGTTGGCGCTGGCGATGATGCTGTTCAGTGCCCGCGGCGCGGCGTTGGGGCTGGGCGAGATCACGCTTGATTCGGCACTCAACGAGCGCCTCACGGCAGAAATCGCGTTACTCGATACGCGCAGCCTGGACCCGAGCGAAATCATCGTTTCCCTGGGCAACCGGGAAGACTTCCAGCTGATCGGCGTGGAACGGTTTTTCTTCCTTACCGATCTGCGTTTCGAGGTTGTTACGGGCCGCAACGGAATGCCAGCCCTGCGCGTTTCGAGCACCCAACCGATCATCGAGCCGTTTTTGAACTTCGTCGTGCAGGTGCTGTGGCCGAACGGCAGGTTGCTCAAGGAGTACACCCTGCTGCTCGATCCGCCGACGTTCACCGCTCAAGCGGCGCCCGCGGTCGCGGCACCGGCGCGGGGCGATCCCGGGGGCAGCCCGGCAGGGCGTGTGCAGCGGCAGCCGTTGCGCCCCGACTCCCAGGTCTCGTTCCGTGAATCGCCTCGCCCGCCCCAAGCTCCCGCCCCGCAAGACCTAACCTCTGCAGACAGTTACCCGATGACGGACCGGAATGACACGCTCTGGTCGATTGCATTACGGATGCGCCCGTCACGCGACGTCAGCGTGCAGCAGACCATGCTCGCCATTCAACGACTCAACCCGGACGCCTTCATCGGCGGCAACATCAATCTGCTCAAAGCCGGGTACCGGCTACGCTTGCCAGGCGAATCCGAGATCGGTTCACTCAGTCAGAATCAGGCGATTGCCCAGGTCGCCGAGCACAATGCGTCCTGGCAATCCTATCGCCGTGGCGAAGGCCTGCGCGTCGCGGACACGGCGACGTTCCCCGATGCGAGTGGATCGTCGCAACTCGGTGCTCAAATCGACGCGACCGCAGGTGCGGGCGCTGCACCCGGTGCTGCCGCCACCCAGGACGGAGAACTTCGGATCGTTGCCGGTGCAATGGGCATTGCGGGTACTGGCGCCGGTGGCGATGGGCAGGCAGCCGAACTCGAGAATGAGCTTGCCGCCAGTGAAGAAGAGCGCGACCGCGTCGCCCTGGAAAATGAGGAATTGGGCTACCGGCTGGATCTGATGTCGGCCCAGATGCAACAGACTCAACGCCAGCTGGAAGTCCGCGATCAGCAGATCGCGCAACTTCAGGCGCAGCTGGCCGAAATTCAGGCACAACTGCAGGCTGCCGCCGCGGCGCCCCAGTCGGCAGCGGCCCCACTAGCTGCCCCGGAGAGCGCTGCTGCGGCGCAGCCTGCGTTCTGGCAGTCACCGTACGTGGTTATCGGCGGCGCCGTGATTCTGATCTCACTGATCGTCGTTGGCTTGATCATGGCGCGTCGGCGCCAGGGTCTGGAAGACGGCGCCGGGCTGTTTGAAACCGAATCGATGGACGAGATGGAAGATTCCCTGGTCGGTGACGCGGGTACCGATGATGATTTCCAGGGTGAGACCTACTCTGATCAGGAGGAGTCACAGGAAGATTCGCTGGAAGTAGACGAGGGTGCGGAGGAGCTGGAGCCGGAAGAAACAGTGGCGTCGAGCGTCGCGAGCGACGATCAGCCGACTGGGGCGCAAACCAGCGATGTCATCGGCGAAGCCGACATCTATATTGCTTACGGTCGGTACCCGCAAGCGGTCAGCCTCCTGCTGAGTGCATTGGATGACGACCCGGGTCGATCGGAAGTTCGTTTGAAACTTCTCGAGGTGCACACCGAAACCAAAGATCAAGCAGGTTTTGATGAGCATATGGCTCAACTCGTCGAGCGCTGCGACGATGATGACGTGCTGCTGGAAGCACGCGAACTGGAAGCAACGCTGCGCGACGAGGACAGCGATCAAGAGATCGCGGGCACCGGCGCGATGGACGCGGGTGTTTCGGGCGAGGAGGACGACGATCAAACGATTCTGGCCGCGGCCGACGAAGCGGCCAGTACTGTTGGCGATGACGATTTCAGCTTGTCGCTGGATACTGAGTCGTCAGAAGCAGACACCGAAGCGCTCGAGGACGTAGATGCGCCGCTGGCGCTCAGCGAGCTGCAAGCAGACTCTGAGCGGGGTCACGGAGATGATCTCGGCGGCGATCTAGGCATGGATTTCGATCCGGACGCCGAGGAAACTCAGGTTCGCGACGAAACTGATGCTGGCGTCGATGCAGGCCGGCCTGGGGCAGGGGATGTCGCGTTGGCCGACGACAACCTGGACTCGGGTTTCGACCTCGATAACCTGGAGCTAGATGCGCCCTCGGATGCTACGGATACTGATGTCGCCGTCGACACCAAGGTGGACGCCGCTGGAGATGAGTCCGAAGACGCCTTCGATTTTCTCGACGACGAAGATGCCGCCACGACCAAACTCGACCTTGCGCGCGCGTACATCGACATGGGCGACGAAGATGGAGCCCGGGAAATTCTCACCGAAGTACTCGGCGAAGGTAGCGACGATCAGCAGCAACAAGCGGGCGAGCTGTTAGAAAAAATCACCTAGCTGCAGTGGAATCGCTGACGTGCCGACCCATCTTGCGTTAGGGGTCGAGTACGACGGCAGCCGTTTCCATGGCTGGCAATCCCAACCCGACCACAGAAGCGTTCAACAGACCCTGGAAGATGCGCTTGGCCGTATCGCGGCCGCGCCGGTCAGGGTGGCGGCGTCCGGCCGTACGGATGCCGGCGTCCACGCTACCGGCCAGGTGGTTAGTTTCACAAGTGCTGCAGAGCGGCCCGACGATGCCTGGTTGAGGGGCGGCAACAGTCTTTTGCCCGCCGGGGTTGCGGTGCGTTGGGTAGCGCGCGTGGACCCATCGTTTCACGCGCGATTCTCGGCCACGGCACGCCGCTATCTGTACGTGATCCAGGAACAACCCCAACGGCCGGCCCTTGCGGGCAACTATGTCACCTGGTCGCGGCAGCGGCTCGATGATGAGGCCATGCACCGTGCGGCCCAGGTCCTGGTGGGTGAGCAGGACTTCAGCTCGTTTCGTGGCGCCGGGTGTCAGGCACGCACGCCGATGCGATGCATTCACCAGATCCTGGTACGGCGATTCGAGTCGTTGGTGGTCATCGATGTGACTGCCAACGCGTTTCTGCTGCACATGGTGCGCAACATTGCAGGCGTGCTTCTGGACGTAGGCGCTGCCCAGCGACCGGCTGAGTGGGTGGGTGAGGTGCTGGCTCGCCGGGATCGCAAGGCCGCGTCAAAGACGGCGCCGGCGGGCGGTTTGTATCTGGTCGAGGTGCACTATGGGGACTGCTTTCAGCCCCCACCTCCCATGGCGCCGCTGCCGCTCAGCGGGATCCGGGATCTCTGGTAGAATGTCGCGCTTTTTCCAGTGGTGAGCGGCTAGGACACTAACGTGTCGGTGCGGGTCAAAATCTGCGGAATTACCTGCACAGAGGATGCGCAGGTGGCGGCGCTTGCCGGAGCGGATGCGCTTGGTTTCGTGTTCGTCGCGCGTAGCCGGTGCGCTGTCGGCGCCGAGCAGGCCGCCCGGATCATCCAGACGCTGCCCCCGTTCGTGACCACCGTGGGCCTGTTCGCCGATCCCGATCCGGAAGCGGTCCGTCGTGTCCTGAAGATTGCGGCGCTGGACGTGTTGCAGTTCCATGGCAGCGAAGACGCCGCATTGTGCGGTTCGTTCGGTCGCCCTTATCTGAAAGCGATTCCCGTCAGGGGACCGCTCGACCTTGACGAATTGCAGTCCCGGTATGCCGATGCACAGGCACTGCTGTTTGATGCCTGGGCGGATGGCCAATCCGGGGGAACCGGCGAGACGTTCGATTGGTCGCTGTGGCCCAGGGCTGCGACGATGCCCTTGGTGCTCGCCGGCGGGCTTACCCCGGAGAATGTTGGCGAGGCCATCCGCGCGACGCGGCCGGATGCGGTGGATGTGAGTGGCGGCGTCGAAGCCGAACAGCCGGGCCGCAAAAGTGCTGCACGGGTTCGCCGGTTCATAGAAGAGGTAAGACGTGTCGAACGAGTCACCTGAACAAGGCAGCAACGCGGGCTACGCCGTGCCCGACGAAACGGGTCACTTTGGTCGCTACGGGGGTCGGTTCGTTGCGGAAACGCTGATGCACGCGCTCGACGAACTCGACGACCTCTACAGGGAACTGAAGGACGACCCAGCATTTCGTGACGAACTCGCCGACGACCTCCGGCGGTACGTGGGTCGACCGACCCCGCTGTATTTTGCCGAACGATTCACCGAAGCCGTCGGGGGACCGCGCATCTACCTCAAGCGCGAAGACCTCAACCACACCGGCGCCCACAAGGTGAACAACACGGTGGGCCAGGCCTTGCTTGCCAAACGCATGGGCAAACCGCGGCTCATCGCGGAGACGGGCGCGGGTCAGCACGGCGTGGCGACCGCGACCGTGGCCGCGCGGTTGGGGCTAAAGTGCGACGTCTACATGGGCTCGGAAGACATCAAGCGGCAGAGCTTGAACGTATATCGCATGAAGCTGCTTGGCGCCCGGGTCATTCCGGTCACGTCCGGCTCTCGGACGCTGAAGGACGCCATGAACGAAGCGATGCGCGACTGGGTCACCAACGTCGACGATACCCACTACATTATCGGGACGGTGGCGGGGCCCCATCCGTATCCCATGATGGTGCGTGACTTCCAATCGATCATCGGGACCGAAACCCGTGCCCAGTGCCTGCAGGATCTGGGTCGGCTGCCCGACGTGCTGGTAGCCTGCGTGGGGGGTGGGTCTAATGCGATCGGTCTTTTCTACCCGTTCATCGCCGATCAACAGGTGCGTCTGGTGGGGGTTGAGGCGGGCGGGCTGGGGATCGAAACAGGTCGCCACGCGGCGCCGTTGGCCGCAGGCGTCCCGGGGGTCCTGCACGGCAACCGAACCTACCTGATGGAGGATGACGATGGCCAGATCATCGAGACCCATTCCATCTCCGCCGGGCTCGACTATCCGGGCGTGGGACCCGAGCACTCCTACCTGAAGGACATTGGTCGCGCAGAGTACGCGAGCGTCACCGACGACGAAGCGCTGAACGCATTTCGCCAGTTGACCCGGATTGAAGGCATCATGCCCGCGCTGGAATCGAGCCACGCCCTCGCCTGGGTGCAGCGCGAAGGGCCGGCGATGGACCGGGATATTTGCCTGGTCATCAACCTCTCGGGGCGGGGCGACAAGGACATACTCACGGTGGCCGAGCTCGACGGGATCGAGTTGTGAGTCGCATCGAGGGCCGGCTGAGCGAGTTGCGTAACGCCGGCCGCAAAGCCCTCGTGACATTCATCACCGCCGGCGACCCAAACGTCGACGCAAGCGTTCCCGCGCTGCACGCATTGGTGCGCGGGGGCGCGGACATTCTCGAGCTGGGCATGCCGTTTTCCGATCCGGAAGCTGAGGGTCCGTCGATTCAACGGTCCTCGGAGCGGGCCCTGGCGGGTGGTATCACGCTACGCCGCATGTTCGACATGGTGGCCGCGTTCCGGACCGAAGACGCCGCAACGCCGGTGGTTTTGATGGGCTACCTGAATGCCCTCGAACGCACCGGCTATCCCGAGTTCGTCGAACAGGCCCACGGGGCTGGAGTGGACGGATTGATCATCGTCAACCTACCGCCCGAAGAGGCGCAGCCATTGAAACAACTCACGGATCGGTGCGATATGAACCTGATATTTATGGTCGCGCCGACCACCACCGAAGAGCGGATGCAGCTCATCGTCGAACAGGCCGGTGGTTTCGTGTACTACGTTTCATTGAAAGGCGTGACGGGTGCCAACCACCTGCGGCCGGATTCGATTCCGGACCAGGTGGCCGCGCTCAGACGGCATACGAATCATCCCATCATGATCGGGTTTGGCATCAAAGACGCGGCGGCGGCGCGGTCGGTGTCGCGCTACGGGGATGGGGTGGTGGTCGGCAGCGTGCTGGTTGACACCATGGCCGACCTGGCAGACGACCCGACGGCGATCCCGGTGGCATTGCAAAACCAGATTGCCGAGTTTCGGGCGGCACTCGATTCGGACTGAACGGATAACTCATGAATGGATTGCCGAGCAGCCTTCCCGAATGGCTGAGCTTCATCGAGCGCACCCATATCAGCAGCGTGGCGCTAGGTCTTGAACGGGTGCGACGGGTCGCCGACCGGCTCGATGTCCTGCCGCCCGCGCCACGCAATCTCGTGATCGCCGGAACCAATGGCAAAGGGTCGACCTGTGTGTTTGCCGAGGCACTCCTCGAAGCGTCCGGGCTGCGCACGGCGGCGACCCTGTCACCGCATCTGGCGGAGTTCAACGAACGGATACGCGTCGCCGCCGAAGCATTGGATGACGCCGCCATCTGTGCCGCGATGCACGCAGTCGAGCGTGTGCGTGGCGATGTCGCACTGACGTACTTCGAATATGCCATTCTGGCCGCGCTGGTCGCGTTCCGAGCCGCGCGCGTGGACGTCGCGATTCTCGAAGTTGGGCTGGGCGGGCGCCTCGACGCGGTGAACATCGTCGACGGCGACGTTGCCGTGATAACCAGCATCGGCTTGGACCACATGGACTACCTCGGCCACGATCGCGAGGCCATCGGGGTTGAGAAGGCCGGGATACTGCGTCGCGGTGTACCGTTAGTGTGTGGTGATGCGCGGCTCCCGGAATCCATCGTCCGGTGTGCGGCCGGGCTGGATGTGCCGGTGCATCGTATCGGTCGAGATTTCAACCTGGAGCAACGTGCCGACGGTTGGTGGTTCCGCAATGCCAGCACGGCGACCGGCCCGTTCCGGGAACCCGCCCTGGCGCCCGTGAATGTGGCGGTGGCGATTCACGCGGTGGCGCTGCTGACCGGCCAGACGCCGAGCGCCGCGGTGCTCGACCGGGCCGTGGGAAACGCCCGGCTGGCTGGACGCTTCGAACGTTTCCGCATCGATGCGCGGGAACTGGTTCTCGATGTCGCTCACAATCCCCATGGTGCGGCGTTTCTAGCTGGCCAGCTTGCTGCCGCTCCGCACCCGGGTCCGACGCGTGGGATCGCGGGGTTCTTGAAAGAGAAGGACGTAGCGGGCATCGTACGCACCCTTGAACATCACATTCATGACTGGACCTTCGTTGGCACGGCAACCGAGCGTGGTCAGAGCGGGGCAGACTCCCTGAAAATGTCCGGATCAGGTCCGCATCGCCGGGCGACGGACTGTTCGCCCGCCGAGGTGATCGAGTCAATCCTCGCGATGCCGGCAACCGAGCGGATCGTCGTATTGGGATCGTTTGATGTCGTGTGTCAGGCTCGTGCTCACCTGCTGGCTCGCATCGCGTGAGCGAATTTCAACGTTACCGCGTCACCGGTGGCGTCTTTCTGATTGCGGTCGCCGTCATCGTACTGCCCATGCTGTTCGATGCGAAGGGAATAGAGCCAGATCCACTGCCGCCGATCGAGTCGGTCTCGATGGAGCTTTCGACCTTACCCGCCCTGGAGTTGGATGAAGTCGCGCTGGCGCGTGCCGAAGAGTTGCGTGAGTCTATAGACGATGAAGGATTCCACCAGGACACGAACACCCGGATCGGCGACGTGGTGATCCACCCGGCAAAGGATGCCCACGTCTCCGGGTTGCAGGCGATCTGGGGAGTGCAGCTGGCAAGCTTCTCCGATAGCGACAATGCCGTGGCGTTGCGCAATCGCGTTCGTGATGATGGCTACCCGGCGCTGTTGTCCCGCGTCAAACGGCTCACGGGCGCGAGTACAAGGGTTGCGATCGGTCCGATACTGTCACGCTCGGAGGCTGAAGATCTCCAACAAGAGCTGTCCCGGCGCTACAATCTCGATGCGATCGTGGTCCGATTGGGGTCGTGAAGCGGTGGACCTGAACGTGACCGGCATCGACGTCGCGATTGTCATCCTGATACTGTTGTCTGCAGTAATAGGGCTGGTGCGTGGCCTGGTTCGGGAAGTATTGTCACTGGTGGTATGGGCGGCCGCTTTGGTGTTGGCACTGTTGTTCTCACCCCAGGTTGCGGAGCTTCTCGTAGGGTTGATCGCGACCCCGTCGCTACGGTATGTGACGGCATTTGCCAGCGTGTTCATCGCTACGTTGATCGTCGGTGGCATCGTGGAGTCGCTGATGGCTCGATTGATCGATGGGACAGGCATGACCGGCACCGACCGGCTACTCGGGTTCGTCTTCGGCGGCGCGCGTGGTGTGCTGGTGTGTATCGTCGCGCTCATCGCGATGCGTCCGTTCGGTGAATATCAAACCTGGTGGGAGAACTCCTTGATCGTGCCTGAGCTGATGGCATTCGAGGGTGATATTCTTGCCTTTCTCGACGCGGCCGTCGACCTGGTGGGCGATTTGGTGAGCAGAACGTGAGGGTGCTTGGCTGATGTGTGGTGTGTTGGGCATCGTTGCCGACTCGGCGGTCATTCAGCAGCTCTACGACGGGCTGACAGTTTTGCAGCATCGAGGTCAGGATGCCGCCGGGATGGTGACCTGCGATGGTGACCGGGTGCACTTGCGCAAAGCCGTCGGTCTGGTTCGTGATGTGTTCCAACAGCAGCACATGCATCGCCTGGCCGGCAACATGGGTATCGGCCACGTGCGCTATCCGACCGCGGGAACGTCCAGTTCCGCCGAAGCCCAACCCATGTACGTCAATTCCCCCTATGGAGTCACGCTGGCCCACAACGGCAACCTGACCAACGTCGAGGAGCTCAAGGCCGACCTGTTCCGCGAGGATCTGCGGCATCTCAACACCGAGTCGGATTCGGAGGTGCTGCTCAACGTCTTTGCTAACGAGCTGCAGCGCGTGGGAGCCCATCAGCCCGGGCCGGAACACGTATTTTCGGCAATCAGCGCCATGCATGATCGCTGCCGTGGAGCCTATGCCGCCGTCGCCATGGTCCTCGGCGTTGGAATCGTTGGCTTCAGGGATCGTTTCGGCATTCGCCCGCTGGTGTTCGGTAAGCGTGACACCGAGTCGGGCACCGACTACATGATCGCATCGGAAAGTGCCGCGCTCGATATTCTTGGCTATCAGCGGATTCGCGACGTTGCGCCCGGCGAGGCCGTGTTCATCTCCGAGGATGGAGTCCTGACGACCCACATCTGCGTGGAGAGTCCGGTACACACGCCCTGCATCTTCGAGCAGGTCTACCTGGCACGACCGGATTCCATCCTCGACGACGTGTCGGTTTACAAGGCCCGATTGCGGATGGGCGAAAAGCTCGCCGACAGAATTATCGGCCGCTACTCCCAGCACGATCACGACATCGACGTGGTCATTCCAATTCCCGATACGGGCCGGACGTCGGCGCTACCACTGGCCTACCGTCTCGATGTGAAATATCGCGAGGGCTTCATGAAGAACCGCTACATCGGGCGGACCTTCATCATGCCCGGCCAGATGGAACGGCGCCGTTCGGTGCGGCAGAAGCTGAATGCAATCGAGCTGGAGTTCAAAGGAAAAAATGTGCTGCTGGTGGACGACTCCATCGTTCGTGGCACCACCATCAATCAGATTATCCAGATGAGTCGGGACGCGGGCGCGAACAAGGTGTACGTCGCTTCAGCGGCGCCGCCGGTGAGGTTTCCCAACGTCTACGGCATCGACATGCCCACCAGGCACGAATTCGTGGCCAACGATCGGACCGAGGAGGAGATTGCGCGGGTGGTGGGCGCGGATTGGCTCGTTTATCAGAGCATCGAGGATCTCCTGTCCTGTGCGGTGGAAGGAAATCCCCGCATCTCGCGGTACGAGTGTTCGGTGTTCGACGGTGATTACGTGACCGGCGACATAGACGCTCAGTATTTGGAGCGGTTATCGTTGCACCGCAGTGACGACATGAAGCAGCGCCGTGAAGCCGAACTCAGCGATGATCAATCGGTCATCGAGCTCCATAACCACGCTTGACGCTTCGCTGCACGACTCCATCGATGGGGTCGTGCAGCGCCTGTCCGGCATTCTCCTGGGCAAGGAGCCGCAGATCAAGCAGGCCCTCGCCTGCCTGTTCGCGCGCGGTCACCTGCTGATCGAAGATCTGCCCGGCATGGGCAAAACGTTGCTCTCCCACGCGCTCGCCCGGGTGCTGGGGTTGAGCTTCAACCGGATTCAGTTCACCAGTGACCTCCTGCCGGGCGATATCGTCGGTGTGTCCGTGTTCGATCGGGACAGCAGTACGTTTCGCTTCGTCCCCGGTCCCGTGTTCGCCCAGGTGGTTCTGGCGGACGAGGTCAACCGCGCCACGCCGAAATCGCAAAGCGCGCTGCTCGAGGCCATGGAAGAGGGCCAGGTGACGGTCGAGGGCGAAACCCGCTCGCTGCCGGATCCATTCTTCGTCATAGCCACCCAGAACCCCTCGACGCATACCGGCACGTTCGCGTTACCCGAATCGCAGCTCGACCGATTCCTCATGCGCATCGAGTTGGGATATCCGGATCCGGATGTCGAGCGGGAACTTCTCCGACAGGGCGATCGGCGTGGGGCGCTCGAAGACCTCGAGCCGGCCATCAGCGCAGAGCGTCTCGCTGAGATTCAGAGCGCCGTCGATGCGATCAAGGTATCCGATCCGCTGATCGACTACCTGCAGCGGCTGTTGCATTTCTCGCGTCACGAGCCTGACTTTGCATACGGATTGTCGCCCCGGGGCGGCCTTGCGCTGCTGAAAGGCGCACGGGCCTGGGCATTGCTGCACCGGCGCAGTCATGTCGTGCCTGAAGACGTGCAGGCGGTGTTGCCGGCGGTCGTCGAGCATCGGCTGCGTTCGTCCGCCGATTTTTCGGGGCACGGCGGCGGGGCGCTGGCGCAGAAGCTGCTGTCCAACGTCGATGTCGTCGGCTAGCGTCGGGTTCAGCCCGCCCGGCGGACGCTTCAAACGCTGGATCGAGCGGCGGATTCCGCCCACTCGCCGGATCACGCTCAGCCAGGACACCGTGTTCATCTTTCCGACGGTGACCGGATTCGTGTTCGGTGGCCTCGTCGTGTTGTTGATCCTGGGCGCCATCAACTATCAGAACAGCCTGATATATGGCGTGGCCTTTCTGCTCGGCAGCCTGTTCCTGGTAACGATCCTTTACACGTTCCGCAACCTGTCGGGCTTGACCATAGAGCTCGCAGGTGTGGGGACCGGGTTCGTCGGCGAGGACGTGGAGTTCGCGGTGCGGGTGTCACGACCGGCAGGGGCCGGCCGTGAAGGGGTTCAGCTCGGCTGGCCCCTGTCCATCATGCAGTGGGTCGAGGTGTTCGACGCCGAGGCGTCGACCGTCAAGTTGTTTGTCCCGGCCCGGATGCGCGGTTGGTTGAACCCTGGCAGGTTGTTGATAGAAACCTACTTTCCTCTGGGGTTGCTGCGCGCCTGGACCTGGGTGGATCTCGACGCGACCGGTCTGGTTTATCCTCAGCCGCTGTTCGACGACCCCCCCGAACCGAGCACCAGCCAGCGCGATGAAGGCGCGCTGATCGATCCGAGTGGCAGCGATGATTTCAATGACATGCGTGCCTACCGGGCGGGTGATCCGGTGCGGCATATCGTCTGGCGCTTCTATGCCCGCTCGGATGATCTGGTGGTCAAAGAGTATGCGAGTTTCATCGATCCTCGCTTCATCCTCGATTGGGACAATGTGGCAGGTGACGTCGAGGCGCGCCTGAGCAAGCTGACCGGAATGGCGTTGACCGCGGCGCGCCGGGATCGCGAATTTGGTCTCCAGATTCCGGGAACCGAGATACCACCGGCCGTGGGTGAAGCGCACCTGGAAACCGTTCTCAAGAGCCTCGCGTTGTATGAACTCCCTGCTCGAGAATCCTAAACCAACCTCGCGCGATGCCAGCGCGGGGGGTGTGGCGCATCAGATACCGCGCAACAGCCTGGTGCTGCTGATGCTGGCGCAGGTGGTCGTGGTGCTGCCACATGCGGCGCACCTGTCGCTGTGGATCGTTGCCGTGGGGTTGTTCTGCGGTTGGTGGCGCGCGATGGTCTACCAGGGTCGGTTCGGGTACCCGCGCGCCTGGGTCAAGCTGTTGCTGGTGCTGGCATCGGGACTTGGCGTGGCGATCAGTGAGACCGGTACCTTCAGTCTCGAGACCGCGGTGGCACTTCTGATCGTGGCCTTCGCGCTGAAGCTGCTGGAGATGAAGAACCGGCGGGATGCCTACCTGGTGATCTTTCTCAGCTACTTCGTGATTTCCACCGAGTTCCTGTTTGACCAGTCCATTCCGATTGCCGGTTATGGGCTGTTCGCCATGGTGGTCGTCACGGCCGGGATGATCGGTTTGAACCAGATGCACACGGTGGTGCACCCGGTTGCCTCCGTGAAGCTGGCCGGCGTGCTGGTGGCGCAAGCGCTGCCGCTGATGTTGATCCTGTTTTTGTTTTTTCCGCGCATCGCGCCCTTGTGGTCCGTGCCCTTGCCCGGGGGTGCCCGCAGCGGGATGAGTGACGAGGTGACCCCCGGGGACATCGCGCGAATGACGCGTTCGGATGAAATCGCCTTCAGGGTGGTGTTCGACGCTGAGGTTCCGCGTCGATCGAAACTCTACTGGCGCGGAATTGTGTACTCCTGGTTCGACAGCGGGACGTGGAGCGTGGGTCCGGTGCCTCGGCTGAAGCGTCCCGAGGATCTGATTCACTGGGCTGGCTGGAATCGCGACGCGGTGTTCTTTCCCGAGCATGACGGTATCGAGGCGGTCGAGTATCAGGTGTTGCTTGAGCCGACGCGCTCGAACTGGCTGTTCTCACTCGACATCCCCTGGCCGTTGACCAGTGGCACGGCGCTGACCCGGGATTTTCGTCTGATGACGAACGATCCGGTGAATTCCCTGTTTCGCTACGAGGTCCGCTCGTACCCGGGCGCGCGGGTCGATGAGGATCTGCCGGACTGGATGCGCGACCGCGAGAGGTACCTCCCGGCAGATGACAACCCACGCACGGTGGCATTCGCCCGGCGTTTGCATTCGGAGTCATCGGGAACGCTTGATTTCGTCAGCAAGGTGTTGAACCACATCCGGGCGCGACCCTACGGATATACCCTTGAACCGCCGCTGTTGCCGAAGCGCGACAGCGTCGATGCGTTCTGGTTCGACACCCAGCGTGGCTTCTGCGTGCACTATGCTGGCGCGTTCGTTTACCTGATGCGGGCCGCTGGTTTACCGGCGCGCATGATCGGTGGTTATCAGGGCGGCGAGGTGAACCCGGTCACCGGACATCTCGTGGTCAGACAATATGATGCCCACGCCTGGGCCGAGGTGTGGGATTCCGGGTACGGCTGGATTCATGTCGATCCGACGGGTGCGGTCGCTCCCGAGCGTATCGAACACGGACTGGATGCGGCGCTGTCGAGTGACGACCGGGCGACGTTGTCGACGTTGACGAACTTGCGCATGGGTGACTTTCCCGGGCTTGCGGATCTGATGTATTTCGTCGAGTCGATGGAACACCGATGGAACATCTGGGTCGTGGGCTACGATGGCGCATTACAGGCGAATTACCTGAAGAATCTGATTGGCGAACTCAGCCCGCTGCGCATCGGACTTGCCATGCTGGTCGGAGGTAGCGCCAGTCTCTCGCTGGTGGTGTTGGCGCTGTTCTGGCGGCGGCGCGCGGCGCCGAGCCATCCGGGCGTGCGGGTGTTTCGGCGGTTCTGCGATGGCCTGCGACGCCATGGCCTTACCCGTAGCCCGGAGGAAACCCCGGCGGTGTTTCTCACCCGGCTCGCCCGCGAGCGTGGTTTTCCCGAGGGCCAGATTGCGACGTTGATCGATCAGCTTGACGCGCTGCTATACAATCCGGAGCGACAAGCGGATCCGTCCGAGTTGCGCCGGTTGCGGCGTGGTTTGCGGCGGGTGCGCCTGCAACTTGCACTGAATGCGACCGGATAGTCAGGCACAGGTACCACATGCAGCTACAGGACCGGCGAACGCCATGTGTGGGCATCTGCTCGACCACGTATGGCGACCTGATCTGCCGCGGTTGCAAACGTTTCGCGCACGAAATCGTTTCCTGGAACGGTTACACCGTGCAACAGCGGGGACGCATCTGGCAGCGTTTGGAACAGGTGCGCGACGGCTGTATCGAAGCGCATCTGACGATCTTCGATGAGTCCCGGCTGCGCGACCACGGTGCAGGGACCGCGGTTCCGCCTGGCGTCAGCCTGCTGCCGGGTGGCAGCCTGCTCAGTGTGGCGTATGAGAGCTTGAGTCAGGCACCCCCGGAGGTCTCCCTCGACATGCTCGGCATTCGCCCCCTCGAGCCGACCCACGCCGCGCGTACCGTCCTGCGGGAGGCGATCGATCAGGAGTTTTATCGTCGCTCCGTTGCGCACTACGAACGCAACTTCAAGACCTCACTGGCTTAGCCGGGCCGATGGATGATCTGGACGATGACCTGGGCCAGGTGCGCACATTCCTTCGCTGCGCAACGCCCGATGCGTGGTTCGCCGCGGCGCTGACGCAACCCGAGGTGCTGCTGATCGATCACGCCAACTGCGAGAAGAAGGCGGCGGGTACCGCGCTCACGCTGCTGTTTCGGTACGTCGATCATGCAGACCTGCTCGATCGATTGTCGCGCCTGGCGCGCGAGGAACTACGGCACTTCGAGCAGGTGGTGGAATTGATGCGCACCCTGAAGGTCGACTATGTGCAGGTCTCGGCCAGCCGTTATGCCGGCGCATTGCGTCAGCGCGTGCGACGCTCCGAGCCTGGCCGGCTGGTCGACACGTTGCTGGTCGGCGCGATCGTCGAGGCGCGGTCCTGCGAGCGCTTCGCCGGACTTGCCCGCTGCTTCGATGACCCCCTGGCACGCTTCTACGGACGCCTGCTGGAGTCGGAAGCCAGGCACTTTGCCGACTACCTGGCGTTGGCCGAGCGTTATGCCGATGGGCCGATCATCGATCGCCTGTCGATTCTGCTGGACGCCGAACGTGAACTGATCGAATCACCTGACCCCGAGTTCAGGTTCCACAGCGGACCGCCGGCTGGCTCGCTGAGCGCCTCACGGGTCTCGTGATTCGGCGGACTGCAGAGCATTCTGCAGCAAGGCGAGCCGGGTCATCGGCCCAACGCCGCCCGGTACCGGAGTGATCCACGCGGCTCGCTCTGCCGCGACCTCGAATTCCACGTCGCCGACCAGATGGCCCGACGCTTCACGGGTGATGCCGACATCGATGACGATTGCTCCGGGCTTGATCCAATCGCCTCGAATCAAGCCGGGCTTGCCGGTTGCCGACACCAGAATATCGGCACGCGCGACATGGGAACGGGTGTCCTTGCTGAACTTGTGTGCGGTGGTGACGGTGCATCCCGCGATCAGCAGTTCCAGGGCCATCGGCCGACCGACGTGGTTTGACGCGCCGACGATCGTTGCATCCAGACCGCGGATTGCGGTGCCCGTATGCTCCAGCAATTGCATGATGCCTTTCGGCGTGCAGGACCGAAGCACCGGCTGACGCAATGCCAGCCGACCGATGTTGTACGGGTGGTAGCCGTCCACGTCCTTGTGCGGGTCGATCCGCTCGAGAACGGCGGACGGGTCGATATGCTCGGGCAACGGCAGTTGAACGAGGATGCCGTCGATGCTCGGATCCTCATTGAGCTCGTCAATCATGGCGAAGAGTTGTTGCTGGCTGGTGTCGCCGGGCAGCTCACGCACGTCTGACTTGAAGTGGACCTGCTGACAATCCCGGCGCTTGTGGCGCACATAGATCTGAGAGGCTGGATCGTCGCCGACCAGCAGAACTGCCAGTCCGGGCTCGCGCAAGCCGGCCTCGGTGCGGGCTTGAACAGTGGCTGCGATCTCGAGACGCAGCGAAGCGGCGATCGCGTTGCCGTCGAGAATTTGGGCGGGCATTGGGCTGTTTTGCCGATTGAATTGAATTGTTGCGACGGGTCGCGATTCTACACGCGTAGTGGTCCTTTAGGGGGCCTCAAAGCTTGTTTGACGCTCTGAAACCCCGTGCGTATGATGCGACCCGCCACGAAGGGCGGCCGATCGGTCGCGTGGCTCTTCATCGAAAAGAGTCATCGACTGCGACAGGTTGTTCGGGGTATAGCGCAGTCTGGTAGCGCGCCTGCTTTGGGAGCAGGATGTCGGGAGTTCGAATCTCTCTACCCCGACCAGATCATCCGCATCCAGGGGTAGAACGGAGGTCCGGATAGGCACGAGTTGAGCGCCCGTAGCTCAGCTGGATAGAGCATCGGCCTTCTAAGCCGAGGGTTGAAGGTTCGAGTCCTTCCGGGCGTACCAGTTCGATGGTGGGCGTAGCTCAGTTGGTAGAGCTCCGGGTTGTGATCCCGGTGGTCGCGGGTTCGATCCCCGTCGCTCACCCCATACGCCTCGCCGGCCACTGATATTAGAGTGAAGTCAATGCAGGTCTCCATAGAAACCACCGGCGGTCTGGAACGACGGATGACCATTGTAGTTCCGTCCGATTCGTTCGAAAAACAGATCACGCAGCGCCTGAAGGATGCGGCGCAGCGCGCCCGGCTGGACGGTTTTCGTGCGGGAAAGGTTCCGCTCAAGGAGATACGCCGCCGCTTCGGACGCTCGGTCCGTCAGGAAGTGGCCGGTGAACTGATGCAGCATTCCTTCTTCGAAGCCGTACAGCAGGAAGACGTCGCGCCCGCGGCATCGCCGAGCCTCGAAGTTCTGAACATGAGCCCCGGCAACGATTTCGAGTTCACCGCGACATTCGAGATTTACCCGCACGTCGGCCTGGGGGACTTTTCGATCATCGAAATATCGCGTCCGACCGCGAAAATTACCGCAGCCGACCTCGACGCCATGGCGGAAAAGCTCCGCGAGCAGCGGAAGTCCTGGGAACCAATCGAACGCGGTGCGCAGGACGGCGATCAGGTCAAAGTCGGTTTCGTGGGTACCCTCGATGGCGAATCCTTCGAGGGTGGCAGCGGCGAGGACGTAACCTTCGTGGTGGGTCAGGGACAGATGATCAAGGACTTCGAGGAGGGAGTGCTCGGCGTGACCCCCGGCGAATCCACCGGCTTTGACGCGACCTTTCCGGAAGACTATCAGGCCGAGAACCTTCAGGGAAAAACGGTGCACTTCGAGGTGACCGTGAATGAAGCTGGCGAGCCACGCGTTCCCGAACTCGACGGCGAATTTTTTGCGGCGTTTGGTGTCTCCGAAGGCGGGCTGGAGGCATTCCGCAGCGAGATCGAGGACAACATGACGCGCGAGCTGACCGCGGCGGTGCGCAGCCAGGTCAAGCGTCAGGTACTCGACGCCCTGGAGCAAACCCACGAGGTGCAACTGCCCGCCGCGATGGTGGCGCGGGAGGTGACCGGTTTGCGCGAGCAGATGATGCAGCAGATGACCCAGTATGCACAGGGCCGCAACACTCCGCAGCTGCCCGATGACATGTTCACGGAGGAAGCGCGGCGGCGCGTCAAAGTCGGGCTGATCGTCAATGAGATAATCGGGTCCGCGGGGCTGGAGGCGGACGCCGATCTTGTCCGTGAGCGCATCGAGGAACTGGCCAAACCCTACGGTCAGCCTGAACAGGTAGTCAGTTGGTACTATAGCAACGAGCAACAGTTGAACCAGGTGCAGATGGCGGTGTTGGAAGATCAGGTCGTGGACCACGTGCTCGAGTGTGCGCAGGTCGAAGAACTCGCCAGCAGCTACGAAGACATTGTTGCGGGCCGCACGCTTGCGCACCCGCAGGACGACGACCATCAGCATGACCATGACCACGATGACGGCGCGGTCGACGAATCAGAATCCGGCAGCGCTTGACGAACGACGCCGCTAGCGAGGGTTAATCATGTCCCACATCGAAGATCCGAATTTGAACCCGATCAACAACCTCGGCCTCGTGCCCATGGTGGTCGAACAGACCGCGCGCGGTGAACGTGCCTTCGACATCTACTCGCGCCTGCTCAAGGAGCGCATCGTGTTCATGGTGGGCACGGTCGACGACCACGTGGCCAATCTGGTGGTAGCGCAGCTGCTGTATCTCGAGTCGGAAAACCCGGACAAAGACGTACATCTGTACATCAACTCGCCGGGGGGGTCGGTGAGTGCCGGCATGTCGATCTACGACACGATGCAGTTCGTCCGTTGCGATGTAAGCACCATGTGTATCGGCCAGGCGGCAAGCATGGGCGCCTTTCTGCTTGCGGCAGGCGCGCCGGGCAAGCGCTACTCGCTGCCCAATTCACGCATGATGTTGCATCAGCCATCGGGCGGGTCGAGCGGGGTCGCGGCCGACATCGAAATCCAGGCGCGCGAAATTCTGTTGATGCGCCAGCGTCTCAATGAGGTCCTTTCCCACCACACGGGCCAGACGGTCGAGCGCGTGGCCGAAGACACGGATCGCGATTTCTGGATGAGCCCCACCGAGGCGGTCGAGTACGGGCTGGTGGATGTGGTTCAGGACCCGCGCAAGGGGGTCGTTACGCCCATCAAGAAATGATTGTTTGAGGGTTGTGAGGTTGCGATGACGGTCGCCACGAGGCAGACCGTAAGGCTTGAAAATGTTGCAGATTCCTAGCAAGGTAGGCCAACCTTAACGGGTGCGAGGTAGATGGGTGGCGGATGACAAGGACGGCAAGGGCGACGAGTCCAGCAAATTGCTGTACTGCTCCTTCTGCGGAAAGAGCCAGCACGAAGTACGTAAGCTGATCGCCGGCCCCTCCGTATTCATCTGTGATGAATGCGTTGAGCTGTGCAACGACATCATCCGCGAGGAGGTCCAGGAGTCGGCTGAGTCCGCCGACGGTGAGAAACTGCCCATCCCTCAGGAAATCAAGGCGATTCTCGATGAGTATGTCATTGGCCAGGAACATGCCAAGAAGGTATTGTCGGTCGCGGTCTACAACCACTACAAGCGGCTCAATTACAGCGCCAAAAAGGACGAAGTCGAACTTTCCAAATCGAACATACTGTTGATCGGTCCCACCGGTAGCGGCAAGACGTTACTTGCGGAGACGTTGGCACGTTTGCTCGATGTGCCTTTCACCATCGCTGATGCGACGACGCTCACCGAAGCGGGCTATGTCGGCGAAGATGTCGAGAACATCATTCAGAAGCTGCTGCAGAAGTGCGAGTACGATGTTGAGCGCGCGCAGGTCGGTATCGTCTATATCGACGAGATCGACAAGATCTCCCGAAAATCGGACAACCCCTCGATTACCCGGGACGTATCCGGGGAGGGCGTGCAGCAGGCGCTGTTGAAGCTCATCGAGGGCACGATTGCATCGGTACCGCCCCAGGGCGGTAGGAAACACCCGCAACAGGAATTCCTGCAGGTCGATACCAGCAGTATGCTGTTCATCTGCGGTGGCGCATTCGCCGGGCTCGAAAAGGTGATTATCGACCGCTCGGACAAGAGCGGCATCGGCTTCGGCGCCCAGGTGAAGGGCGAAGACGAACGTAGCAGCATTGGTGACACGCTGCGCGAAGTTGAGCCCGAGGACCTGATCAAGTACGGCCTCATTCCGGAATTCGTTGGCCGCCTGCCCGTGGTGGCCACCCTCGAAGAACTCGACGTCGACGCGCTCGTGCGGATTCTGACCGAGCCGAAGAATTCACTGACCAAGCAGTACACCAAACTGTTCGAGATGGAAGGCGTGGAAGTCGACTTCCGCGATGACGCGCTGCGCGCCGTTGCCGAGAAGGCAATGGACCGTAAGACCGGCGCGCGTGGTTTGCGCTCGATTCTCGAATCCGTCCTGCTTCACACCATGTACGATCTCCCGTCCACCGATGGCGTCACCAAGGTCGTTATCGACGGCAGCGTGATCAACGGCGACAGCGAGCCGATGTTGCTGTATGAAAACGTCGACAAGGCCAAAGCGGCGCCTGAAGATTGAGGTCAGTATAGATTGCGTGATTCTTAAAAGAGGGGCCGGCACGGCCCCTTTCACTATAGGGTACCCAGACCGAAGATGACCGATCAACACGACGAGATTGTGACCGACATTCCGGTTCTGCCGCTGCGCGACATGGTGGTGTATCCCCATGGCGTGCAGCCCCTGTTTGTGGGCACACAACGTTCGATTCGTGCACTCGAGGCGGCCATGGCGAAGGACAAGCAGGTGCTGCTGATTGCCAAGCGCGAGGCTGAAACCGAAACACCGGAGCGCGACGACCTGTATGAAATCGGTACGATCGCCACGCTGTTGCAACTGCTGAAGCTGCCCGATGGAACCGTAAAAGTACTGGTTGAGGGCGGTCGCCGGGCGCGCGTCCTCGAGTTGGACGACAGTGGTGAGTACCTGTTCGCAGATGTCGAGCAACTGGAGGAAACCCTCGATACCGAAAGCCCGGAGTCGATCGTCCGTTCCGTATTGTCCCGCTTCGAACAATATGCTCAGGTCAAGAAGAACATTCCTGAGGAAGTTGTCGCCTCGTTGTCGGGAATCGACGATCCGGGTCGACTGTTGGACACGATCGCGGCGCAGATGAGCATCGGCCTCGAAGAGCGCCAGCAGATTCTGGAGAACATCGATATCGAGTCGCGTCTCCAGCGCGTGCTCGGCTTCATGGATGCCGAGGTCGACGTGTACCAGATGGAAAAACGCATCCGTGGCCGCGTCAAGAAGCAGATGGAGAAGAGTCAGCGCGAGTACTACCTGAATGAGCAGATGAAGGCCATTCAGAAAGAACTTGGTGACCTCGAAGATGTGCCCGACGAGTTTGAGGATCTGGCCAACCGGATCGAACGGTCCGGCATGGGCAAGGATGCCCGGGAGAAAGCGGTCGGCGAGCTCAACAAGCTGAAGATGATGTCGCCCATGTCAGCCGAGGCGACGGTCGTGCGCAGCTATCTGGACTGGATGCTGGGCGTCCCCTGGAAAAAGAAAAGCCGGGTCCGTCGAGACCTTGCCCAGGCACAGAAGATCCTGGATGAAGACCACTACGGGCTCGAGGAGGTCAAGGAGCGAATCCTGGAGTACCTCGCCGTGCAGGGTCGCGTACGACGTGTGAAGGGGCCGGTGCTGTGTCTGGTGGGCCCTCCGGGGGTAGGCAAGACGTCGTTGGGCGAATCCGTCGCGCGTGCAACCAATCGAAAATTCGTGCGTATGGCGCTGGGTGGGGTCCGTGACGAGGCCGAGATTCGTGGCCATCGCCGGACGTACATCGGTTCCATGCCGGGCAAGATTCTACAGAAGATCTCCAAAGTGGGGGTTCGTAATCCGCTGTTCCTGCTCGATGAGGTCGACAAGATGGGTATGGACTTCCGCGGCGACCCGGCGTCGGCGCTGCTGGAAGTGCTGGACCCGGAACAGAACAACACCTTCAACGACCACTATCTGGAAGTGGACTACGATCTGTCAGACGTGTTTTTCATCTGTACGTCGAACTCCATGAACATTCCGGCGGCGCTGCTCGATCGGATGGAACTGATACGTCTGCCGGGATACACAGAACACGAGAAGCTGAACATTGCGACGCGCTACCTCGCGCCCAAGCAGAAGCGCCTCAACGGCATCGGCGAGCACGACCTGGAGATCACCGATGACGCGGTGGTGCAGCTGATTCGCTACTACACCCGGGAAGCGGGGGTGCGCGGGCTGGAACGGGAGATCGCGAAGTTCTGCCGCAAGTTTGTCAAAGCTCAGGCGTTGGGCGAATCTGAAGTTCAGGTCCGGATCACCGCCGATGATGTAGAGACGCACAATGGCGTTCGAAAATACTCTTACGGCCGTGCCGAAGAGCGAAACCAGATCGGCATCGTTACCGGACTGGCATGGACTCAAGTGGGCGGGGAGTTGCTCAACATCGAAGCCGTGGCAGTCCCGGGAAAGGGCGTTCAGACGAAAACCGGATCGCTGGGCGATGTCATGCAGGAGTCGATTCAGGCCGCGTTGACCTTTGTCCGCAGTCGTGCCACATCGCTCGGGATTCCAGATAACTTTCATGAGAACAAAGACATACACGTTCATGTGCCCGAAGGCGCGACGCCCAAGGACGGCCCCAGCGCAGGTATCGGGATGTGCACTGCCATGGTTTCGGTTCTCACGGGCATTCCGGTCAAAGCCGAGGTGGCCATGACTGGTGAGATCACCCTGCGCGGTCAGGTGTTGCCCGTCGGCGGACTCAAAGAGAAACTGCTCGCTGCGCATCGCGGCGGAATCAGGACGGTCATCATTCCTGACGAGAATGAGCGCGATTTGAAGGAGATTCCGGATAACGTCAAGCAGGACCTCGACATTCGACCCGTGAGGTGGATGGACGAGGTGCTCGACATCGCGCTCGAGCGCATGCCGAAGCCGGTGGATCAGTCAGCGGATGACCCGGGAAAAGTCGTTGTCAAAGATCCCGGGGCTGATCCGGGCAGTGTAAAGGACAGCGACACAATGCAGGTCAAAAGGCATTGAAAGGCCAGTAAACTAGCTGAAAGTTGCTTAATCGAGTCACAATCGTGCAGATTCCTTGACAGTGCTTTTTTGGTGTTGGTATAAACCGAGGCACTTCCCGCGATGCGTGCAGACGCACGTAACAACAACTACTCCATATCTCATTTGAGGGGCGCAGTGTGAATAAAACTGAACTGGTTGACAAAATTGCTGAGGCGGCGGACATCTCCAAGGCTTCGGCAGCGAGGGCATTGGAAGCCACGCTTGATACGATAACCGCGGCACTCCAGGCATCGGATCCGGTAGTGCTGGTTGGCTTCGGTACCTTCAATGCGAGGGATCGGGCGGCTCGAATGGGACGTAACCCGCAGACCGGTGCGCCAATTCAGATCAAGGCTGCGCGAGTTCCGTCCTTCAAAGCGGGCAAGGCGTTGAAGGCAGCGCTCAACCCACAGTGATTTGACGGCGCCGCGTGGCGGTGCCGGCCAGTCTCGATGGCTACTCGATGAGAGGCGCAGTTTCTGCGCCTCTCGCTTTTGGATGCGCCGGGTGGCCCACCCTGGCCCACGATGGCGCGTGAGTGTAGACGGAGGCATTAGATGCTCCAGAAGATGCGCGACAGCGCGCAGGGTTTTGTTGGCAAGATGGTGGGGGGAGTCATCATCGTCGTTCTCACGATGTTTGGCTTTGGCGCGTTCACGGCGTTCGTGAACGATGATCCGGCCGTGGCTAGTGTCAACGGCGAGGACATCAGCCGTGCGGAACTCGGCCTCGAGATCGAGCGCCAACGCCGGCGAATTCTCAATCAGATGGGTGAAGGCGCTGATCCGGACCTGATCGACGTGGTGTCGCTGCAGGGGTCCGTGCTCGAGAGCATGATCAATCGAACGCTGCTCAGCCAGGCGGCGGACGACATGAGGTTAACCGTCGCAGAAAGTGAGGTCGACGTCTATTTCCGTGAGAATCCACAGTTCCAGGTGGCCGGACAGTACGAGCCAGCGTTGGTACGCAGAGTGTTGAACAGCCTGGGACACACGCCGACGTCGTTCCGGCGTGACCTCAAGCGCAGTCTGAGGATGGCCCAACTCAATGGGGCCTTGACCACGACTACACTGGTCACGGATTGGGAGACACGACAATTGGCGGCGCTGCTTTCGCAGACCCGGGACATTGCGTTTTTGAGTTTCGATCCCCTGGAATTGGAAGCCGGCATCGAGTTGGACGAGCAGGCTGTGGAAGACTACTACCTTGCCAACGAAGCAGATTTCATGACCACCGAGTCGATCGACGTCGTCTATGTTTCGTTGACGCTGGCCGACCTGCTGGCGGACGAATCGATCGACGTGTCAGCCGATGCGATCCAGGCGAGCTACCAGGAAAGTCTGGAGGCGTTCGAACGGGTCGACGAACGACGCGCCTCGCATATCCTGCTGGAAGTCAACGCGGCGCGGGACGAAGCCGAGACGCTTGGCTTGGCCGAATCCATTCTCGAACGGGTCGAGCAGGGTGAGGCGTTTGCCGAACTGGCACGCGAGCTATCCGAAGATCCGGGCTCTGCCGAGTCCGGCGGTGATCTGGGTTTTGTCGCCAAGGGCGCCTTCGTCCCCGAATTCGAAGCGGCGATGTGGGCGCTTGAGATCGGTACGGTATCGCAACCCGTTCGCTCGGAGTTCGGCGTGCATCTGATCCTCGTTACCGAGGCGCGTACGCCGGAGTATCCCGAGTTCGAGGCCGTGCGCGATGCGATTGAATCGACGCTTCGCGCGGCACAGGCCGCGACGCTCTACGCAGAGCGGGTTCGACGGATGGATGAACTCGCATTCGAGATGACCGACGGGCTCGATGGGCTGGCGGACCATTTTGGACTGACCGTCGAGCGTGCCACGGGAATCACCCAGGCCGGAACCGAAGGACCATTCGCGAATGCCCGGCTTCGCAACGCTGCATTTTCCGAGGATGTACTCGATCAGGGGTTCAACAGCGCAGTGGTGGATCTGGGCGACCGCGCGACGGTGGTACGGTTGACCGAACAGCATCTGCCCGAACTCAAGCCACTGGCCGAGGTGTCTGATGAGATCCGCGCCGTGCTCATCGCTCGCGAAGCCCAGGATCGCGCGGCCGACGCTGCCCACACCGCCTATCAGGCACTGATCGATGGGGCGGCGAGCTCACTGGTTGCGGCCGAGTCTCAGGCCAAATGGGTGATGTTGAGCAAGAGCCGGCGGCAGAGCCCGAGTGTCGATCCGGCAATCACGCGCGAAGCGTTTCGCTTGCCGCGTCCAATGGGTATCGACCGGGCGGTGGGAAGCACCCGGACCGGAAGCGGGGTTGAAGTTGTGATCACCGTCACCGCGGTCAAGGAAGGCGACTATGGCGCGTTGACGGAAGCTGAGCGCAGCCGTCTGCGGGCCCAGCTGTCGCGTAACGCGGGTGATCGCGACTTTGGAAGCCTGTTTCAGGATCTAAGGGATGCCGCCAGCATCGATCGTTCCTGACTGCGGGCTTTTACGACGCTCCGCAGGAGTTTAGAACCCCCCAGGGTTTTACGAAAAGTTGCCGATGATCGATACCCACAGGACGAGGCGCTGCCCTGGCTGCAGATAGTCGGCAACGTTCAGCCGGTTCCAGCGCGCGATGTCGCGAATCTTCACCCCGTATCGGGCGGCGATTCGCGCCAGCGAATCGCCGGATCGTACCTTGTAGCGAATCTTTCGATCAGCGCTTTTCCCCGGGACGCTCAGCGTCTGGCCCACACGCAAGGGGCGTCGCGGATCCAGCCGGTTGGCGCGCACCAACGCATTGACGCTGGTCGCGTAGCGGCGACTGATCGTCCACAGCGAATCACCCGCAACCACCTGGTAGCTGCCGCCGCGCCGGGCTAGCAGCGGGTTTTGCCGAACCTGACCGGGGTTCATGCGTGTCGTTGGAATCAACAACGTGGCGCCGCTACGGATGAGGTGCCCGGAGAGCGAGTTGCTGGATTTGATCGCGGCAACGCTGGTGTTGTGGCGTTGCGCGATGCTGCCGAGAGTGTCGCCGCTCTTGACCACGTAGCGGGTCCAGCGAATCCCGTCTTTAGGATAACTGCGCATCGCTAGACTCACCGCGGTGCTACGTTCGGTGGGAACGATCAGGCGGTGTGGCCCGTCGGGCGGTGTGGCGCCACGGTTCAGACCCGGGTTGAAGCGAAAGATCTCGTCGATCGGCAGATCGGCGAGCCGGGCGAGCGTACTCAGATCGATCTGGGCGTCGAGGTCGTGGATCACGAAGGCGGGCGCTGACGACAGCGACGGCACCTGCAGTCCGATCAACTCCGGGTCTTCGATGGCTCGCGCAAGCGCCAACAGCCGGGGAACGTAGCGCCGCGTTTCGCCGGGCAACTCGAGTTCCCAGAAGCTCCTGCCCGGGGAACGTTTGATGGCCCGGTAGACGCGACTTGCGCCCGCGTTGTAGGCGGCAATCGCTAGCAACCAGTCGTCGAAGCGACCGTGCAGATACTCCAGATGGTCGAGGGCCGCACGCGTGGAATCGATCGGGTCCCGGCGGCCGTCGTACCACCAGTTCATACGCACACCGTAGTGCCGTGCGGTTGCCGGGAGCAATTGCCACAGTCCGGCTGCGCCGCTGGAGGAGAACGCGTAGGGGTCGAGGGTGCTTTCGATGATGGGTAGCAGGGCAATCTCCGTGGGCATGCCACGCTGTTCAACCGACTCGACCAGATACGCGAGATAGCGTGTGGCGCGAGGCTGAATTCGTTCCAGCAGATCTGGCTGCTGCGCAAGCCAATCGAGCGCCTCGCGCACAGCGGCGCGATCCGCAGCGTGCTCGAGCGCGAAACCGCCGCGCAGTTTGCTCCAGAGGGTCGGGACCGTCGGGACCCCTGGGTCCACCGCTGGGGCTGCTGGTGCCGCTGGACGCGGTAGCTTCGCGGGGCCCGTGATGGAGGGTGGAATGGGCGCGACCGGCTCGTCAGATCGGGTGCGTTCGGTGGTGTCTGGTTCCAGGTTGGGTGTCGCGATGCAACCGTGCAGGCTGCAGGCGAGCACCAGCCAGAGGGTGCCGAGCGGGAGATGCTGACGTGCGAACTTCATCCGTGACCGATGCCTTTGACCGTGCTTCCCGATTACCTTTGACCGTGCTGCGCCCGATTACCTTTGACCGTGCTGCGCACGGGCTGCAAAATGCTCGCCAACTTTGCGGTATGGTTTACGGCGTGGCAAGCAGTGACGGACGAGCGTGAGCAACGCTGAGATACGCGGCGGTTCCCCAGCGGAGGCCGACGATGCAGGGTCCCGGGTCGCCGCGGCACTGGCCATCTGGTTCGAATCCGATCCGGGCAGAGAGATTGTCGGACAGGAAACCGAATTGCTGCTGGAAGGCGCGCGTCGTTTTCACGGCGATTCGATGTTGTGGCTCGGTCCGGTTTCCCTTGGACACCTCGACCTCGACCGATGCATGGTCCGGCAGCGGATCTTCGGAGCGCTGGCGCAGGACAGCGCCCGTCGCTCACGGGCAACTTCGTACGTAGGCGCCATGGAGAGCCTGCCGTTCGCCGCGGCAAGCCTCGATGCCGTGGTATTGCACCATGCGCTCGATTGCGCTGCTGACAGTCGTGTGGCGATGAGTGAGGTCGCGCGCGCGTTGCGACCAGGGGGCCGTCTACTGATCTGCGGTTTCAATCCGTACAGCTTCTGGGGTATCCGTCCCTGGTGGGCCCGGCTACGCCGCGACGCGTTCACCGGTACTCGTTTTGTCAGCCCGATCCGGGTTCTGGATTGGCTGGCGGTCCTGGGGCTCGAGATTGACGACCCGGTACAGTATGCCGTCTACCGGCCGCCGCTCGGCGCGGCGAAGACCGACTATCGACGGCTGGGCTGGTTGCGTCGGCAGTTGGGCCGTTGGCAGATACCCTTTGGCGGCGTGTACGTCATCCTGGCGCGAAAGAAAGCCACGGCAGGCATCGAAGCGAAGGTGACGCGGCGGTTCGGGAAACGACCCGTATTGGTGCCGACGCCTTTGCCGAAGCCCACCGCGCGACACGGCGCCTGATGGGTCTCGTCGTCATTTACACGGACGGTGCATGTCGCGGCAATCCCGGACCGGGCGGTTGGGCGGCGTTGCTACGCTCGGGAGACACCGAGAAGGTGCTCAGCGGGGCGGAGCGGGACACCACCAACAACCGCATGGAACTGATGGCTGCGATCGGAGCGTTAGAGGCGCTGAAGCGGTCGTGTCAGGTGCGGCTCACCACCGACTCCGAGTACGTCCGCCAGGGCGTGACGCGCTGGATTAACGGGTGGAAACGCAACGGCTGGCGGACCTCGCAGAAAAAACCGGTCAAGAACCGGGACCTCTGGGAGCGCCTGGATGCCTCGCTCGGCAATCATGAGATCGAATGGTGCTGGGTCAAGGGGCACAGTGGCGAACCGAGTAACGAACGCGCAGATCTGGAAGCCAACCTCGCCATCGACCGCATGCTCGAGGCCAACACGTGAGACAGGTGGTGCTGGATACCGAGACCACGGGATTGGAAGCCGAGCGGGGCCACAAGATCGTTGAAATCGGGGCCGTCGAAGTGATCGATAGACGTCTGAGCGGACGCCGGTTTCATCACTATCTGAATCCTGATCGAGACATCGATGATGCAGCGATGGAGGTGCACGGTCTCACGCGGGAGTTCCTCGCAGACAAGCCCCGGTTCGCAGAGGTGGCCGACGAACTGCTGGACTTCATCCGCGGTGCGGAACTGGTCATTCACAATGCCGGTTTCGATGTGTCGTTTCTCGATCGCGAGCTTGCGGCGATGGAAGGGCAGCCAGGCTGCATTCGGGATTTCTGTGTGGTGACGGATTCACTTGCGCTGGCCCGCCACAAACACCCGGGCCAGAAGAACAATCTCGACGCGTTGTGCCGGCGCTACGCTGTGGATAATTCGCAGCGCGATTTGCACGGCGCGCTGCTGGATGCCGAAATTCTCGCCGATGTGTATCTGGCTATGACCGGTGGTCAGACGGCGCTGTTCGCCGATGACGCGCAGGCGTCGGTCGCGCCGGGCGATCAGAAACCGTTTGTCTGGCCCTCGCAAGGGTTCCCGGAAGGGTCCCCGGACGGGTCGGCGCAAGCGCCTCGATTCCGGGTGGTCAGGGCCAACGCCGAAGAGCTTGCGCTGCATGAACAACGCCTCGCGGCAATCGACGATGCGTCCGGCGGGATCTGCGTGTGGCGGCGGCTGGTCAACGGCGCCGATGAGCAGACCTCAGAGCAGATAGTGGACGCATAGAAAGCCGGTGACGCCCATCGTCACCGTGTAGGGAAAGGCCATCACCACCATTCGGGTGTAGGAGAGCCGGACCAGCGGCGCGATGGAGGACGTCAGCAGGAACAGAAACGCGGCCTGGCCGTTGGGCGTAGCAACGCTGGGTATGTTGGTGCCCGTGTTGATCGCAATGGCCAGCCGCTCGAAGTGCGCGCGGCTGATCTCCTGAGCATCGAACACTTCGCGCACTTCGTTGATGTACACCGTGGCGACGAATACGTTGTCGCTGATGGCCGACAGTACGCCATTGGCGAGGTAAAACATCGACGGCTGCACGTCGAGATCGAGCGTCAGCACGTAGTCGATGATCGGCTTGAACAGGTGCAGGTCGTGAATGACCGCGACGATGCCGAAAAACACCACCAGCAGCGCCGTGAACGGCAGGGCTTCCTCGAACGCATGACCCAGCTGGTGCTCCTCGATCACGCCGTTCAAGGCGGTCTGAATGACGATCACGGCCAGCCCGATGATACCGACCTCGGCCCAATGGAACCCTAGGGCGACGATCAGCACGACAGCAGCGAATGCCTGCACGGTAAGACGTGCCCGCTCCGCGGGCGTTCGGTTTCTGGTCTGCAGCGCGTCGAATTCCTGCAGAATTTCGCGCACGGGTGCCGGAAGCTCCGCGCCGTAGCCGAACCGTTTGACGCTTTCCAGCACCATGCAGGTGATCAGTCCGACGGCAAGCACCGGCATGGTGATGGGTGCCATCCGTACGAAAAATTCGGCGAATTCCCAGCCCAACTTCCCGGCGATGAGCAGGTTCTGAGGTTCGCCGACCGTGGTGCAGACACCGCCAAGCGCGGTCCCCACCGCGCCATGCATCAACAGGGTGCGCAGAAACGCGCGGAACTGATCGAGTTCTTCCCGGTGCAGTTCCTGAATGTTCTGATCCTGGGTGTGATCATGACTGTCCTGATGGTCGACGCGAAATCCGGAGGCCACTTTGTGGTAAACGGCGTAGAAACCCAGCGCCACGCTGATGATTACCGCGGTGACGGTGAGGGCGTCCAGGAAGGCCGACAGGAACGCTGAGACAGAAGAAAAAAGTAACGCAATTAATACCTTAGAGCGCACTCCTAGAATTATCTTCGTGAACATGAAAAGCAACAGCTCTTTCATGAAATAGATGCCGGCCACCATGAACATCAGCAACAGGATGACCGGAAAATTGCTGAACACCTCGGCGCGGATGGTGTCCGGATGGGTCATGCCGATGAGCACGGCTTCGATGGTCAGCAAGCCGCCCGGCTGTAGGGGGTAGCACTTCAGGGCCATCGCCAGGGTAAATATGAACTGGAGGACCAGAATCCAGCCCGACGCGAAGGGCCCGATGGTGTTGAACAGAATGGGATTGAGGATCAGAAACGCAAGGATAGTGCGTTTGTACCAGTCCGGCGCGATGCCGAGAAAGTTCGACCAGTATGCCGACAAAATTGATGCTGCGCCGATGTGCCGAAGGGCCATGTTATCGTATTTTACATCCGAGAGGTTTCCGGGGGTGCGCGAATCGATGTGGCCATACGACCCTGACGAATTCGAGTCGTTGGTTACCCCGCCCGCCGGTGCGAACCACGATGATGCGTGGTACTTCCCCTATATCGATCAGCAGATACTCTGTGTCTCGGAGCACGGCAGCGTACGTCCGATCGACGCGGATGCGTTTCGCTGGCTGCAGATCGAAGTCGACGCGGAGATCTATCTGGGCCACTACCGTGGCCGTTCCTGCTTCGCCGTAGCGGCGCGCGGTAGCAGTCAGGAAGGGTTCGCGCTGATGGATCTACGTGGCTGGCTCGGTCGGGTTGACGCATCGCTGTTCTATCTTGCCGGTCGCGCCAAGCAACTCGTCGACTGGCATCTGGACCACGCATTCTGCGGACGATGCGGCGCTGCGATGGAGGATCACCCGCAGGACCGGGCGCGCACCTGTGGGCGCTGCAGCCTGATCAGTTATCCACGCCTGTCGCCCAGCATCATCGTATTGATCCGGCGCGGACAGGACATGTTGCTGGCGCGCAACGCGCGCTGGCCGACCGGCATGTTCAGCACCCTGGCGGGATTCGTGGAGCCGGGTGAATCGATTGAGCAGACCGTGCACCGGGAGGTGATGGAGGAGGTCGGTCTGAAGGTCACCCGTCTCCGCTATCTGGGTAGTCAATCCTGGCCGTTCCCGAACTCGCTGATGCTCGGCTTCCATGCCGACTATGCCGGGGGCGAGATTCTCTGCCAGGAGCGCGAGATCTCTGAGGCGCGCTGGTTCCCCCATGACGATTTACCGGACGTTCCGCCCGGTACGGCCATCTCGCGTTGGCTCATCGATGCGTTCATCGAAGACCAGCGCTCACCGGCTGCTAATCACTAACACACCGGATGGGTCAATCGTTGGGGGTCGGCGGCAGGCTGAGGCTGCCGAAAATCTCCATCAGTTTGAACGCCATCATCAGATAACCGTCGGCACGGAAGCGACCCTGCATGAACGCGTCGATGGCATTCTCGCGGCCGCTTAGAATCCGCCATGCGGTATCCATATCGCTGAACAGGAAGGACACGTCCGGTTCGCTGATGGTCGCCAGACCCACGTCGAGGTGACCGTCATCGAGCGCGAGAAACACGTCATCGCTGCCACCGATGGCGAGCCTGATGTCCATTCGTAGGCCCTGCGCGGCCTGTGGGCGGAACCGCTTTGCCAGTTCCTCGGCAAGGGTTTGCGAGCTGATCGACATGCCGGGCATCTCACCGGAACCCACCCGTGGGGTCAAGCCGCAGGCCACGGCGCCGCCGGTAGACGCTCAACGGAGCACCAAGTACAGTACGGCGCTTTGCGCGATTTAACCAGCCGATGGAATATCTCTACGACTACCTGGCGTTTCTGGCGAAAGCCGTGACCGTGACGGCTGCGGTGCTTGCCATTATCGCGGCGATCGTCAGCGCCGGCAGCCGTCGAACCAGGAGGGACGGCGGCCACCTCGAACTGCGTAAACTCAACGACGTGCTGCGTGACATGCAGCGCAGCGTATCGCAGACGTTTCTTCCGCCTGCCCAGCAGAAGAAGGCGCTGCGTAAAGACAAGAAGCAGGACAAGAAAGAGGACGCGGCCCGCGAGCCGCGCCGGCGAGTGTTCGTAATCGACTTTCATGGCGATGTGCAGGCGTCGGCTGTAGAGCAACTGCGTCACGAGGTGACCGCGGTGCTCTCCGACGCGAACTCGGACGATGAGGTGGTGGTCAAGATCGACAGTGGGGGCGGGATGGTCCACAGCTACGGATTGGCCGCCTCGCAACTGGCCCGGGTGAAGGAACATGGCGTCAAACTGACGGCATCGATCGACAAAGTCGCGGCGAGTGGCGGGTATCTGATGGCATCGGTCGCCGACCGCGTGCTGGCCGCGCCGTTTGCCATCGTCGGATCCATCGGGGTGATTGCGCAGATTCCCAACGTGCATCGCCTGCTGAAGAAGCATGACGTGGATGTCGAGGTGCTGACCGCGGGGGAATACAAGCGCACCCTGACGGTGTTCGGCGAGAACACGGACGCAGGACGCGCAAAACTCGAGGAAGAGCTGAACGACGTGCACGCGCTGTTCCAGGAGTTCGTGGCTGAGAATCGACCTCAGGTCGCGCTCCCGGAGGTGGCCACCGGCGAATCCTGGTATGGCACCCGGGCAATCGAGCGCAAGCTGGTGGACGAGTTGATCACCAGCGATGCGTATTTGTGCACAGCTTGCGAGGAAGCCGACGTATTCGAAGTGCGTTGGGTCGAGGACAAAAAGCCGATCGAGCGGCTGCTTTCGCACCTCACCCGGGCCTGGAAGTCGAGCCCGCTCGGGGAGCTCATGGAACACTGGACGGGAGGACCCCGATGAGCACGTTTCGCGCGCTGCTGGTTGAAAAACAGGACGATGGCAGCTTCACGCGCGGGGTGGTGGAGCGTTCGGTCGATGATCTGCCGAAAGGCGAGCTGTTGGTCGAGGTGGCGTATTCGTCACTCAACTACAAGGATGGCTTGTCGGCGAGCGGCAATCCGGGCGTGTCGCGAAACTTTCCACACACGCCGGGGATCGACGTAGCGGGCGTTGTCCTCGAAAGCAGCGTCGATGCCTTCGCAGCGGGTGATGAAATCATCGCCATCGGATTCGACCTCGGCATGAATACGCCCGGAGGCTTCGGCCAGCGGGTTCGGATTCCCGCCGCGTGGGCGCTTGCTCGACCCGAGGCCTTAAGCTTGAAGGAAGCGATGCTGCTGGGCACGGCGGGATTCACGGCCGCGTTGTCCATTGCCAAACTCGAAGCGGCCGGCATGTGCACCGATGGCGGGCCCGTCCTGGTCACCGGCGCTACGGGCGGCGTCGGTTCGGTCGCGGTGGCACTGTTGTCGCAGCTCGGTTACGAAGTGGCGGCATTGACGGGAAAGGCCAGCCAGCACGAATTTCTCAAAGGGCTTGGCGCGACGACGGTTATCGACCGCAGCGAGCTGAGCGAGGCGAATTCGCGGCCCCTGTTGAAGGAAGCCTGGGGTGGCGTGGTAGACACGGTCGGCGGTGCCATTCTGTTCAACGCGGTCAAGGCGCTGCGTTACGGCTGCAGCCTGGCGGCATGCGGGCTGGTTTCCTCACCGGACATACCGGCCAGCGTGTTTCCGTTCATTCTGCGCCACGTCAACCTGCTCGGGATCGATTCAGTGGAACTGCCACTGACGCAGAAACGTGAGGTCTGGTCGCGATTGGCGGGTGAATGGAAGATCGACGGCTTGGACGCGCTGGAACACCCACTGACACTGGATACGATCTCGGACGCCATCGACACGATCCTCGCGGGGCAGATGGTCGGCCGTGGCGTGCTGGATCTGAACGCCTGAGTCAATCCCGGCGCAGATGTTCCGACACCGCGATCGGACTCGGGTAGCGGAATATCACCAGGTAGGTCGACAGCAGGAACGTCAGCACCGTGGCGCCCTGCAGAATGTGGGAGGCTTCCTCCGAGATCAGCGCGAGGCTGGTGGCCAGGTAGGCGACCAGCAGCGAGAACTCACTGGCCTGGCCGAGGCGCACGCCGGTTTCCCAGGCGACGTTCGACGGCTCCCCGCGCCAGCCAAGCAACGCTCGGAAGACCATGGGCTTCACGGCAACCAGTACGACCGCCAACAGCAGCGTAGGAAAGAGCACGTCCATCAGCAGCCACATGTCGATGGCCGCCCCGGCGGAAAAGAAGAACAGCACCAGAAAGAAGTCGCGTAGTGGCCTCAGGCTCTCGGCGATGTACTGGGAGATGGGGCTGGTCGCGAGCGCGACCCCGGCGATGAATGCCCCGATCTCGAAGGACAAGCCCAGATACTGAGCGGCGGTGGCCACCCCCAGACACCAGCCAATCGCGGCCAGGAATATGAATTCGTGGAACGCGTCAAAGCGATGAATCAGCGGAAGCACCACGAAGCGCACCGCCACAAAGGCGCCGCCCGCCAGCAGTGGCAGGGCGGCGAGCACTCGACCCACGCTGAATATGACCTGCTCCGGGTCATCCTGTAACCCGGTCATCATGATCAGCACCAGGATCGCGATGAGATCCTGGACCAGCAGCAGGCTGACCACCAGTTCACCGATGTGGCGGTGATGAAGCACCGTGGTCGGTAGCAGCTTGATACCGATGATTGTGCTCGAAAAGGTGCAGGCGATGCCCACGATCAGTGAATCGGTGGTCGAAAATCCGAACGCCAGCATCAACCCCGCGCCGCAGGCGAAAAACACCGCGCTGCTCAGTAATGCGACCAGCGTGGTCGCGCCGACCATGTTTTTCAGTTTCGAGGGTTGCAGGTCCAGACCGACCAGGAACAGCAGGAAGATGATGCCGATTTGGGAAATCTCGTTGAGCACTGCAGGGTCGGCGACCCACGCTAACCCGTGGGGGCCCAGCACACAGCCGATTGCAATGTAGGCGACCAATAGCGGCTGCCGGGTGAACAGCGCCGCGGTCGCAAGCAACGCGGCGCCCGAAAAGATCAGAAAAAATGACTCGACGATGCCCGAGTGCATGAATGTCCCCAAGATTCCGGGAACATTATGACAGTAACGAGATCAGGAACGGGCGACGCGGCGGTAGGCGGGCTCCGGTGTGATGACTGAGCCCTGATAGGTGGTCCGTTCGACCTCGAGCGCGCGGCGCGCAATGGCGAGATCGGAATCGTCCCTCATCAGATACGAATCGAAACCGCAGCGGTGCATGTAGTGCACGAGATCTTCGTGAACCGAGCCGGCTGCACGCAGTTCGCCGCGAAAGCCGAACCGGGAGCGAAGCAGGACAGCCAGCGAGAGGCCACGACCGTCGGTAAATGCGTCGAACCGGATGGCAATCAGCGCGAGTGTCGGGATGACCTCCGCGAATTCTGCTGGTTCGGCATCCACGTCCAGCCACACGCCGCTGTCCGCGGGTAGCACGTCGCGGTGCGCAAGCCAATAGGCGAGCGGGTAGATGGCGGGTCCGGCAACGGGCGAGGGGGCGTCGGCGTCCACCCACGTCCGGTCCTCGGCAACGATACCGTCGGCGCTAAGCAGCTTGGCCATAGACTTGTGCTTTGAATGGCTCCAGGCCGATGCGCCGGAAGCATTGAATGAAGGTTTCATCGCGTACCCGGCAGTCCAGGTAGACCTCGAGGATCTGTTCTATCACGCGGGTCACGTCGGCACGGGAGAACGACGGACCGAGAATCTGACCCAGCGAGGAGTCTTTGCCGGCGTGGCCCCCGATGGAAATCTGGTACCACTCGGCGCCTTTTTTGTCGACCCCGAGGATGCCGATGTGGCCCACATGATGATGACCGCAGGCGTTCATGCAACCCGAAATGTTCAGATCGATCGGCCCCAGGTCGTGCAGGTAGTCGAGATCATCGAAGCGGCGCTGCAGTGCTTCGGCGATGGGGATCGATTTTGCGTTGGCGAGCGAGCAGTAGTCGCCGCCGGGGCAGCAGATGATGTCGTTCAAGGTGCCTACGTTTGCGGTACCCAGGCGCTGGGCGTCCGCTTCCTGCCACAATTCGAAGAGTTTTGCTTCGGGAACATCGGGCAGCACGAAGTTCTGTTCGTGACTGATCCGGATTTCGCCCAGGCCGAACCGATCGGCCCATGCGGCCACGGCTTCCATCTGCCGGTCCGTGACATCGCCGGGGGCGACGCCTGGAACCTTGGTGGACAGCGTGACAACCGCGTAACCCGTCTGTTTGTGCGGGTACACGTTGTTGGCAATCCAGCGACTGAACACAGGATTGGCGATGCGAGCTTCGGCCAGCGGCTGGGCGGGCGCCGGTTGCGCCGCCAGGTTCGGGCGATCGAAGTCCGCGCAGACCCGCGCCACTTCGGCTTGCGTGAGTGTGCCGGGTCCGTTTTCGAGATGGACCCATTCGGCATCCACCTCGTCGCGGAACTTTTCGGCGGTCATGGCGCGAACCAGAATTTTGATGCGTGCCTTGTATTTGTTGTCACGCCGGCCGTAGCGGTTGTAGACGCGCAGGATGGCCTCCAGGTAGGTGAGCAGGTGCTCCACGGCCAGACCCGTGCGAATCAGGCTGGCGATCACCGGGGTGCGTCCGAGGCCCCCGCCGACCTTGATGTCGAATACGGGCTCGCCCGTCGAAGCCTTGCGAACATCGATGCCGATGTCGTGCACGTCGACGGCGGCACGATCCGAGTCTGCGCCATTGACTGCAATCTTGAACTTGCGGGGTAGCCAGTCGAATTCCGGGTGCGACGTCGACCATTGACGAATGAGTTCGCAGTACGGGCGTGGGTCTAGGATTTCATCGGCCGCCACGCCGGCGAACTGGTCGGTGGTGACGTTTCGGACGCAGCTGCCACTGGTCTGAATCGCGTGCATGTCGACTTCGGCGAGCTCTGCGAGTATGTCCGGCACTTCCGCCAGCTCCGGCCAGTTGAACTGCATGTTCTGGCGGGTGCTCAAATGGCCATAACCCTTGTCGTAGTGGCGCGAGATATGCGCCAGTTTGCGTAGCTGGGTCGAGGACAGGGTGCCGTAAGGAACGGCGACGCGAAGCATGGGCGCCAGACGCTGGATGTAGAGACCGTTGCGCAGCCGCAACTGCAGGAACTCCTCGTCGCTGAGCTTGCCGTCGAGGTAGCGTTGCGTCTGGTCGCGAAACTCCTCGACCCGCTGGCTGACGAACGCTTTGTCCAGCGTGTCATACCGATACATAGGCTTTCCGATACTGGGTGTTCAAGTACATAGGCGCCTGCCCGAAAACTGCGGAAACTTAGCAGTTGGATGCGGCCCTGAGAACTAACCAAAACGCATATCGTTAGAGTCGATGCAGGGGCCTGAACTGGCGTTATTGGCGGTTACTTCCGGCTGGGACTCCAGCTGGGATAGAATCGCACACCGATCCGACGGAGACCCGAACGTGAGCGAAAGCGAAAACCCTGCGACGAGCCCGACCCCCGAGCCCACCAAACACTGGTCGGACCGCAAAGCCGACACCGTTGGCGTGCTGGTGATATTCGCCGCCGTGGTATTGGCCGCCCTGCACTTTATTTCCGGCGGCCTCAGCTCCTGATCGGGGATTAGCGCGTCTCGTAGCCCAGATTGGGACGCAACCAGCGTTCAGATTCCGCCAGATCCAGTCCGGTTCTGCGGGCGTAATCACTGACCTGGTCGCGACCGATCTTGCCGACTCCGAAGTAGCGCGCCTCGGGATGGGAGAAGTACCAGCCCGAGACCGATGCGGCGGGTAGCATGGCCAGCGTCTCGGTCAGCTCGATGCCCGTTGCAGATTCGGCCTCGAGCAGCTCGAACAACGTAGTCTTCTGCGTGTGATCCGGGCACGCCGGGTAGCCGGGGGCGGGACGAATACCCCGATAGGACTCTTTGATCAGCTCGACGGTGCTCAGATTTTCACCGCTTGCGTAGCCCCACAGTTCGGTTCGGACACGTCGATGCAGCGCTTCGGCGAGTGATTCGGCCAGCCGGTCGGCCAGCGCTTTGAGCAGAATCGAGTTGTAATCGTCGGCATCGGCCTCGAACTGGGCTGCCCGTTGTGCGACCCCGTGACCGGTGGTGACGGCAAATCCGCCCAGGTAATCCGGAACTCCGGTGGGCGCGACGAAATCGGCCAGGCTGAAATGAGGCCCCTTTGCACCTTTCTTCGCCTGTTGGCGCAGCGCGTTGACGACGGCCATCGGATGCTTGCGCTGCTCATCGCGATACACCGTGATGTCATCCGGGCCGGTACGGTTTGCCGGCCAGAGTCCGACGACTGCGCGAGCGTCCAGCCACTCCTCCGCAACGATCTGGTCGAGCATGGCGCGGGCGTCGGCATACAGCGCGGATGCGGCCTCTCCAACCACGTTGTCCTTAAGGATGCGCGGAAATTTACCGGCCAGCTCCCAGGTCATGAAGAACGGCGTCCAATCGATTGTCTCGATGAGCTCGGCAATGGAGAAATCGGTCAGCGTGTGCACGCCCGGACGCGCGGGGTTTGGGGGGGAGTAGCCTTCCCAGTCGAACTTCGGAGCCGCCGCGATCGCGTCGCGATAGGGCAGCAGTTCGAGCTTTGCGCTGCGTTTCTCGTGGCGCTCGCGAATCGCCTGGTACTCGTCCCGAACAGCCCCGACGAACTCCTTGGACTTGGTCTCCGAAAGCAGTGACGTGACCACGCTGACGCCGCGAGACGCGTCGGTGACGTACACGGTGGTACCGCTGAACGCCGGTTCGATCTTGACTGCCGTATGCGCTTTCGAGGTGGTCGCGCCACCGATCAACAGTGGCAGGTCGATGTTGAGGCGTTCCATCTCCGATGCGACGTGGACCATCTCGTCGAGGCTCGGCGTGATCAATCCCGACAGGCCGATCAGGTCCGCCTGTTCAATCCGGGCGGTCTCCAGAATCTTCTCGCACGGTACCATCACGCCGAGATCGATCACCTCGTAGTTGTTGCACTGCAGGACGACGCCCACGATGTTCTTACCGATGTCGTGCACATCCCCTTTGACCGTGGCCATGACGATCTTGCCCTTGGCCCGATCGCCGGGTTGTTTCTCCGCGTCGATGAATGGGACGAGATGCGCCACGGCTTGCTTCATCACCCGGGCACTCTTCACCACCTGGGGCAGAAACATCTTGCCTTCCCCGAACAGGTCGCCGACTACATTCATGCCGTCCATCAGCGGCCCCTCGATGACCTCGATGGGCCGCTCGACTTCGAGTCGCGCTTCCTCCGTGTCGGCGACGATGAACGTGTTGATCCCTTTGACCAGCGCATGACTGAGGCGCTGGGTCACGGGCCAGCTGCGCCATTCCGGATCCTCGACTTCCACCTTGGCGCCCTTCACGTCGTATTTGGCTGCGATCTCCAGAAGGCGCTCGGTAGCGTCCGGACGGCGGTTCAGAACCACGTCTTCGACCCGCTCGCGAAGCTCGGCCGGAAGATCTTCGTACATCCCCAGCTGCCCGGCATTGACGATGCCCATGTCCAGACCGGCGCGAATCGCGTGATACAGGAACACCGCGTGAATCGCTTCGCGAACCGCATTGTTGCCACGAAACGAGAACGACACGTTGCTCACGCCGCCCGACAAGTGGGCGTGCGGCAGATTCTCCCGAATCCATCGGCACGCTTCGATGAAGTCGCGGCCGTAGTTGTTGTGCTCGTCCATGCCGGTGCCGATGGCAAAGATGTTCGGATCGAAAATAATGTCCTGGGGCGGAAATCCGACTTTATCGACCAGCACGTCGTAGGAGCGCTGGCAGATATCGATCTTGCGCTGCAGGGTGTCGGCCTGGCCTTGTTCATCAAACGCCATCACCACCACCGCAGCGCCATAGCGAAGCGCCAGGCGTGCCTTGTCGATGAACGCCTGTTCGCCCTCCTTGAGGCTGATCGAGTTCACCACGGCCTTTCCCTGGATACAGCGCAACCCCGCCTCAATGACCTCCCAGCGGCTCGAGTCGACCATGATAGGCACCCGGCTGATATCGGGCTCTGAAGCAATCAGTTTCAGAAATCGGGTCATCGCCTCGACACTGTCGAGCATCCCCTCGTCCATGTTCACATCGATCAGCTGGGCACCGTTTTCGACTTGTTGGCTTGCGACCGCCAGCGCCTCTTCGAAGGCATCTTCCTTGATCAGCCGTTTGAAGCGTGCGGATCCAGTGACGTTGGTGCGTTCGCCAATGTTGACGAACAGGCTGTCGTCGTCGATCACCAGCGGTTCGAGGCCGGCCAATCGCAGATTGCGCGAAGGCTCGGTTCGCTGCCGAGGTTTCAACCCGGCGACCGCCTCACGAATGGCCTCGATGTGTGCCGGCGTGGTACCGCAGCAGCCTCCGACCAGGTTCAACATCCCGGCGCGGGCAAATTCGGCCAGAATCCCGGCCATGTAATCCGGCGTGTCGTCATAGCCGCCGAACGCATTCGGCAGACCGGCGTTGGGATGTACGCTGACGTAGGATTCGGCGATGCTCGACAACGATTCGACATGGGGGCGCAGCTGATCGGCGCCGAGTGCGCAATTCAAGCCGGTAATCAGCGGCCGTGCATGTGCGATCGAAAGCCAGAACGCTTCCGGGGTCTGCCCGGACAGAGTGCGGCCGCTGGCATCGGTAATGGTTCCAGAAATCATGAGCGGCAGGCGCTTACCGGCGGCCTGATACGCCGTCTCGATGGCGAAGATCGCGGCCTTGGCATTCAGGGTGTCGAAGACCGTTTCGATCATCAGCAGATCACTGCCACCCGCGATCAACCCTGCGGCAGCTTCGAGGTAGGCTTCGAGCAGTTCTTCGAAGCTGGTGTTGCGCGCGCTGGGGTCGTTGACGTCCGGTGAGATGCTTGCGGTTCGATTGGTGGGGCCGATGACACCCGCCACGAAACGCGGCCATTCAGGGTCGCGGCGGGTGGCCTCGTCGGCACATTCCCGAGCCAGCAGCGCGGCGCGCTGGTTCAGTTCGGCGCAGCTGTCCTCGAGACCGTAGTCGGCCTGGGCAATGCGTGTCGCACTGAATGTGTTGGTCGAAATGATGTCCGCGCCGGCGTCGAGATAGGAACGATGGACCTCGCGCACGATCTCGGGCTGGGTGAGCGTCAGCACGTCGCCATTGCCGGCCAGCGCCAGGGGATGATCGGCGAATCGCTCACCACGAAAGTCGTCTTCGCCCAGACCATAGGCCTGTTGCGCAGTTCCGGTCGCGCCGTCGAGCAGCACGATTCGGCATTTCAGAGCGGCGGTGAGTGGATCGGAAGACACGAATCCGCGTCCGGCAGATGGTCGGGGAGCCTATGGTAGGGCACGGCAATATGAACACAACTGAAGTTCCAGAGGTTCAACGTGAGTACGGTTCATGCGCGCCACATCCCAGATCCCATGACCCTGCGATCCCCGGCTGGCGCGGCGACGCTGCATCGCCTAATATACCCGACTGTTTTGGTCGGGATTAGGCCGGCACGTGGTAGAAATTTCCGAAAAGGCGCAATCCTATCTGCGGGATCTGCTCAGCGAGCAGAACGACGGCGCCGTCGGTATCCGGGTGTTCGTGGCCCAACCCGGCACGCCGCAAGCGGAAACCTGCATCGCCTACTGTCGCCCCGGCGAGGCCCAGGACGACGACGTCCCGATTCAATACGAAGGCTTCACCGCCTGGTTCGAGAAGCGCAGCGAGTCGTATCTGGTCGATGCGGTGGTCGATTTCCAGGAAGACCGGATGGGTGGCCAGCTGACCATCAAAGCGCCGAATGCGCGGACCCCCGATGTGAGCGAAGACTCCCCGATCGAAGATCGGGTCAACTACGTGCTGTACAACCAGATCAACCCGGGCCTTGCGTCCCACGGCGGCAAGGTGACTCTGGTCGAGATGGTCGAGACGGACGAAGGCCACACGGCGGTGCTGCAGTTCGGTGGGGGCTGTCAGGGCTGCGCAGCGGTCGACATCACGTTGAAGCAGGGCGTCGAAAAATCACTGCTCGAGCAAGTTCCGGATCTGGTGGCCATCAAAGACGCCACCGACCATACGATCACGGAAAACGCCTACTACCAGTAGGTCCCCTCGCATTTGGCCGAAGAACCTGGTCGTTGCGGCCTACGCTTGAGCGCCGCGACATCCACACGGAACCCGTGCTATTCCTCCCAGTCGACAGCGGGCCCGAAGATGAATGTCAGGCCGCGTTGACGTCCTGGCTGTGACGACGACGAGCCGGTAACACATCACGCAGATCTCCGGCCAAACCAGTGAGCAGCTCCACCGTCGTATCCCAGTCGATGCACGCGTCCGTGACCGAGACGCCATAGCTCAGATTCTTCGGGTCGACCAGCTTCTGGTTTCCTTCGTGCAGGTTGCTCTCCACCATCAGGCCCATGATCGACCTGTTGCCATCGAGAATCTGGTCGCGGGCGTCACGCGCCACAAACGGCTGGCGGTTGTGATCCTTGGCCGAATTTGCATGGCTGCAATCGATCATGATATTGGCTGCGAGGCCGGCCTTGGCCAGTTCTCGTTCACAGGCGAGGATGTGTTCGCGCTGGTGGTTTGGTCCATTGTGTCCGCCGCGCATCACGATGTGTGCATTGTCGTTGCCGCGGGTATGGATGATGGCGACCTGACCGTCGGGGCTGATGCCCAGGAACCGGTGCGGTTTGGCGACTGATTGGAGCGCATTCAGGGCGACCTCCAGGCCACCGTCCGTGCCATTTTTGAAGCCGACCGCGCAGGACAAACCCGAAGCCAGCTCTCGATGGGTCTGGGATTCGGTGGTCCGCGCGCCGATGGCTGACCAGGCGATGACATCCTGCAGGTACTGCGGGGTAATCGGGTCGAGCGCTTCCGTGCTCAGCGGCAACCCGAGGGCGGCGAGGTCCAGCAGCAGACGGCGAGCCAGCCTGATGCCGTCCTCGACGTGGAAGGTGTCATTCAGCAGCGGGTCGTTGATCAGGCCTTTCCAACCGACCGTGGTGCGGGGTTTCTCGAAGTACGCCCGCATGACCAGCAACAACGCGCCGTCCACTTCGCGGGAGAGTTCAATTAGACGCCCGGCGTATTCACGCGCGGCGGTTACGTCGTGAATCGAGCAAGGGCCCACCACCACCAACAGGCGGTGGTCGTCGCCGCGAATGATGGCCCGGATGGCGGCCCGTGCGCTCGCCACGGACATCTGAACGGCCGGATTGGTTGGCAGTTCTGCCTTGATGTGTTCCGGCGTCGCTAACAGCTCGTGCGCCAGTACGTTGAGATTCTCCAGTTGTCGGTCCATCGTCTATCCTGCATGGCAAAAAAAACCCCGAAGGTCAACTCTGCCTCTTCGGGGTTTCCCTGGAAGGCAGTCGCGCTGCCTTCCCATGTTTGGGTCAAGCGGCGCTAACGCGTGTCGTAATAGTCGTACCAGTTACCGCCCAGCCGCCCACCGTTCGCCAACGCGACGGCAGCTGGGAAAATAAATCGAAATGACGTGTGCGCATGCGTGGGCATGATTTGTGGCGCGGGTGCGCGTGTCGTGTGTTGAGTCGTATCGCTCATGGCGGGCGATTCTTACCCTCGCGTGACGGAAAATCAAGCGATGTGTTGCGTGTCCTGGGCGTCGCGGAGTTCCGGCTCCAGTTCCACCAGCCGGCCCAATGCCGTGAAGTACAGCGCGGCTCGAATCCGGGGGCGGTGGATAGCGCCGCGGTCGACGCGGCTCAACAGGCGCCGGTAGCGGCGCAGTTGTGCGGCGTGGTTTCGGAGCTGCGCCGTGACGAAGTCATCGAGTTCCTGGTCGGCGGGTGGTTGGGACGATTTGAAATCGATGATCCAGCGATTGCCGGCGTTATCGAGAAACGTGCGATCCACGACGATGTTGGTCAACGCGCCGTCGACGACACCGGTAAACGGTGCTTCGGAGGCGGCCTCACGATTGGCCGACAGCAGCCAGCGGGCATCGGGGTCGGCGAGGGTGGTGAGCAGTTGCCGGCGCACGGTTGCGAGCGCCGCGTCGCGCTCGGTGCCATCCAGGCCGAGTTCCAGAAAGCGGCTGCTCCAGTTTGACGCGGCCGATTCAACGTAGTGCTGCGCGTTCTCTGGAAGAGGCTCCTGGGCGAGCCTCCAGAGGGTTTCGTGCACGACGACACCGACTGAAATCCCCAGCCGTTGTGGTCCCGTCGCTGATCCGAATGTCGATGCCGATTTTGCAGCGGAGGTTGGCAGTGGATCGACGAAGCGCACATCGGCCGTCTCGGTTGGCGGACGCCAGCGGTAGTCCCGCGGCAATCGCTGTAAACGCGGGCGTGGCTCCGGCCGGATGTCGCGCGCAGCGTAGGTGTTACTGTCCGTCGCAGGATGCGCAACGGCCTCGGGTGCGATCGCCTCCCAGATGGGTCCCAGCAGACTGTCCCGGCGGGGTGCGGCCTCTTGTGGCGCCTGGATGTCAGCTGGCGCCTGGATCTCAGCGTTGCTCGAGCGGCGGACCATGGACAGGTGCAGCGATTCGCGGGCCCGGGTGGTCGCTACGTACAGCAAGCGGAGCTGTTCGTTGCGGTCCCGTTCGCGATCCTCGTAGCGCAGCCAGTCGTAGATACCATCGCCCGGGCTCGCCATCAGCAGGCCGTCGCCGAGAGCTCGCCACAACAGCATCGAGGGCTCGCCGCGCAACACCGTCTGATCGAGTCCGGGCAGCAGCACGTGGTCGAACTCCAGACCTTTGGCCTTGTGGATGGTCATGATCTGCAGCGCGGGGCGGATGCTGTCGGGGGCCGTGTCGTCGGCATAGAGATTAGCCACTGCCGCCTCCAGTTCATCGAACTGAACGATGCGGGGGTAGCGCTGTTCGAGCAGGTCGAACAGGCGATCGGCGGCGCGCAACGCGCCCCGTTGGGGATAGGCGTCGGCGCCGCCAAGGCGCAGCCACGTGTTTTCCAGCCAGCGCCGAATTGGAACCTGGCCCAGGCCCGCATAGGCCGTCTTCAGCACGGGCTGGATTCGGCTGAGCCGGGCCAGACCATCGGCGCTGAGGCCCGGTGGGGCCTGCTGCGCGTCGAACTCGATGACCAGCCGACCGATTGCGGATGGTTGTTGTGGCCGTTGCGGTGTCAATTGCCGGGTCAACTGGTGCAGATCGTTCAGGGTCAGGCCCACGCACGGGCCGCGCAGCAACGCCAACCAATGCAGGAGGTCGTTGGGATCATGGAGTGCACGCAGCAACGACAGCAGATCGACGATCACGGGCATCGTGGCCAACAGGTCGATTTCGGTCCCCTGCCAGTCGATCCCCGCGTCTTTGAGTGCCGGGAGAATGACCGTGAGTTGAGCGCGGCTGCGCACCAGCAGGGCGATCGATGAATCGGGGTCGTGCGCCCGCAGCGTGCTGATCCGTTCCGCCAGCCAGGCGGCTTCGACGTGTCGCCCGTGCTCCTCGAACACCTCCAGACTGACCGCAGGCGTGGCAGCGATTCCCGCCGCGGCGACGCGGGCCGCCTGCGCGGGCGTGTAGCTGATCCGGCCGAGCACCGGATCTTCCGTGTGGCCGAATGCGCCGGCAAACGCGCGGTTGGACCAATCGACCAAGGCCGGGCGGGCGCGAAAGTTGGTGGTTAGGCGCAACGATTCGGGACGCAATTGGCCGATCCCGTGACGAACCACCTCCAGAAACAAGCCGACTTCCGCATCGCGGAATCGGTAGACGGATTGCATCGGGTCACCGACGGCGAAAAATGTCCGGCCATCGTCAGGTTGCCAACCCGAGATCAATTGCCGGAACAGTCGAAACTGGGCCACGGACGTGTCCTGAAACTCGTCGATCAACAGATGCCGAATGCGGTAGTCCAGGGCAAGCGCGAGGTCGCTGGGCGAGTCCTCGGAGCCCAGGGCGCGCCCGGCTGCGAGGGTCAGCTCGGTGAAGTCGATCAGGCCCTGTTCGTCGAACAGCCGATTCAGCTCCAGCACGGCCAGGCTCAGGAGCGTCGCCAGGTGCTGCAGACGGTCGCTGGCCGCGTCGTCGATTCGGGTGTCCGGCAGGCGCCTGGCCACTGCGAACAGGCCATCGAGACCGCGTTTTCGAAACGCCTCGATCAATGCGTTTGCACGATCCTTCATCTGTCGTGCCACGCCGCCGCCGGCTGGAAACCCTTCCCGTCGGGTGAGCCGCTGCCGAAACTGCCCTGCGCCGGTGGTCAGGAGCGTCGCGATCAGGCGCCAACCGGCCGGCTGGTCGGGCAGATGTTGCCACGGCCAGTCCACGTCCAACTGCTCTGCCGCGTGGCGGGCCAGTGCCGCCAGTTCGTCCTGCTCCGCGGCGCCGATGTTCGTGGTCACGTCTTCTACGACCTGGCGAAACAGCGTCTCCAGCGCATCGTTGAGCATCTCGTGCAGGGCGTCGCGGCCGTGGGAAAACCCGATCAGCAGCGGTTCGAGCCACTGGTCACGGTGAGCCAGCAGATCGACCAGCAGATTCGTGAGGCGCTCGTAGCGGTCGTCGTAGTCTCCCAGCAGCGCGGCGATGTCGTCCGCCAGAGGATCGTCCTCCGACATTCGGGAGAAAACCCCTGCAACCGCCTGACGATAGGTCGCTGTGGGCCGTTCTTCCAGACGCATGTGCGGCCGATGTCCGCTGGCGACGGGCAGGGAGCGGACCAGCATCGCAGCGAAGCTGTCGATGGTCTGGATCGATAAGCGTGCGGACTGCTCGGGCAGGCCCCAGCCCCGTGCGTTGCTGCGCGAGAGGATGCGCTGCACCAAGGGATCGTCGTTCTTGGTCAGGGCCGACACGACCCGATTGCGCATCTCCGCGGCGGCCTTGCGCGTGAAGGTGATCGCCAGAATTTCTTCGGGGCGTTCGACCACTTCCAGCAATCTGAGATAGCGGTCTACCAGCAGGGTCGTTTTGCCGGAACCCGCCGGTGCCTGGGCGATGATCGAGCGTCGCGGGTCGACCGCGAGCGCGCGCTGCTCGTGGTCGCCCGGTACGAAATCTGAGGCTAAATCAGGTGCGGTCATCATGCGCGCCGATGCGGCACAAGGCGTGCAGGTGACAGAACTCGCAGGTCGATTTCCCCAAGGGTTGAACTGCGGCGTGCCCGGCAATGAATGCATCTGCGAGGCCGCGCAGGCGGATCCGCCAGGCGGCGAGGAGTGCGTTCCAATCGGCGGCGTCCAGGTCGCTCGCTGGGCCCATGCGGAGGGCGTCTCCTCGATAGCGCTGCGCGTCGCCGGAGCTCCCCAGCAGGCGGCTTTGCTGGGCGGTGACGCGTGCGTATGCCACCCCGGAAACGCCTTCTGTCAGTGTGGCATAGAGCGGCAGTTGGGGCTCGGCGAGGGCGTTGGGGGCCCAGTCCCGAACGTTGCAGTGCCCGGTCTTGTAGTCGAGCACCAGCAGGCCGTCCTCGGTCCGGTCGATGCGGTCGATGCGCAGCTTCAGGGGCAGCGTCCCGGTCTCCGTCTCGAGTTCCACCTCGGTGCCGACCACCTCGAAGTCCGGTCGCGCCGCATCCACGACGAACCAGTCGCGCAGGCGCGCTGCAATGCGTGCCGTTTCCAGTGTGCGGACCCGTTCGGGGAAACGCGCCAGGCAGTCATCGACGGCGCCGGTTGCGGCTGCTTCGGCCAGCGCAGCCTGCTGCGTCGTGGACAACCCGCGCAGCGATTCGCTGCCGGTAATGCGCTGGTAGGCCAGGCGCAGCGCCTCGTGTACGGCCGTGCCGCGCTCTCGTGCGTTGGGAAACGAGTGAGGCGGGTCCGCAGCGGGGAGCCCCAGTCGCGCAACAGCGAAGGCGCGAAACGGGCACTGCGCCTGGTCGCGTAGAATCGAACTGCTGTGGCTGGTCAGCGTCTGCGCGTGTAGCGTTGGGCCGCGCTCATCCGCGTAACGTTCCAGGTCGACGTCGCGTCGAACCAGAAACGGATGCTTCGCCGGATCCGTGTCCCGGGTCGACCATGCCGTCTCCGGCAACAGGGACGTTGCGCGCAGCACCTCCTCGCCCTCCCGAGATGCGCTGCTGAATACGACCTCTTCCGCGACGTGATGCCAGCGCTCCAGCGCGTCTCGAGCATAGCGGTACGCGGCGGCGGCGTCGCAACGCGGAATGCTGGCGTCACGCTGCAGACGCAGCGGCAGCATGGGATTGGCACGGCTTTGTCCGGGCCAGTCCCGGTCAGACATCCCGGTTACCCAGAGGTGGGTAAAACGCAGCCCGTCGATCTCGTCGTGGGTGATGATCTGCAGCGGCGCATCGGGACGCTTCGGAGCAAAAAGCCGTTGGCGTGCCAGGCTGTCCAGCAGGGTCAGCGCGTCCGCTGCGCTGCCCAGGGACCCGAGCGGGCTCAGTCGGGCCGTTTCTTCCAACACGTTGTTCAGTTCGTTCACCGCCTGGAAGGTCGTCGTGTCATCGCTGCCGGGTCCTGGCCACCGGGCGGCGCGCAAGCAGCGGTCGAAGTGCTCTGCCCAGCCTGCCAGCGTCGCACGCTGGGGCGCACTGCTCAGGAGGTCGAGCACTGCTCGATGCGGCGCGCGCCCGGTGGCGCCGGCGAAGCTCGCATAGGTGAATGATTCGGGCAGCTGGGCCGGTATCCGGGCCGAGAATGCTCCCGGGACTGAGAGAAATGGGGATGCCAGCAGACGCTCCACATCACGGTATGGGGTCGGCTCGATCAGCCAGCGCAGCAATCCCAGGGCTGCGGAGACGGTGGGGTGGTCGGCCAACGCGATGCCGCCCGACAGGTTGTACGCGCGCGTCGAGGGATCGTCCTGGGTGATGTGCGGGCTGAGCGTGGCATCCAGCTGACGAATGATGGCGTCGTAGCGATTCACGACGCTTGGTACTGCAATGCCAATGGCGAGCGGCGCGTCCTGGGCCTTCAGCAGCAGGTCCCGCGCCCAGACGATTGCATGTCCAATTTCGGCTTCAGCGGTTGAGCAGCGCAGTTGCTGCGTCGCGGCGCGTCCGTTCGCTGCTGGAGCGAATCGCTCAATCCGAATCTCGTGCGTGGACAGGGAATCGAGCAACGCCTGCTGCGCGGGCGTGAGCGTCTCGAAACCGACGAGCAGCAGCGGGTCGGTCAGCTCGCTGGCCAGGGTCGACGCCGCGTCGGTGATCAGCGGGCAGAGTTCTGCAACCGTCAGCCACCGGCCGCCGGCGACCGCACGGTAACGCGTGATCCAATCGCGCAGCAATCGGGCGTTCTCGTTGTCGACCAGGTCGTGGGTCCGGTGTTCCAGCTGGTATGCATGCAGCAATTCCCAGGCGTTGCTGACCAGCGGATACAGACTGCCGAGGTTGGTCGGGGCGTCGTTCGGCGGGTGCGCCAGCCAGACCAGCCGCTGGGCGTTTTCGTTCAGCAGGGCACGAGTCGCCGCCGGGTGAGCTTGTGTTGCAAGCCGCCGATAGCAGCCGGCGAGCCAGTCGCTGAGCACTTCCACGCGCGCACTGCCCCACACCGCTTCGCCCCGTTCCGCCTGATGTGCGTTGAAGCTGTGCAGAACGTGACGCTTCAGCCGTTGGCTGGGCACCAGAACGGTGCCGCGCTGACACGCCGACAAAAGCACTTCGTCGCACGGGATCAGAGGTTTCGCGCGCATAGGCGACAATTGTAGAGCCCCGGGAAGGCGGTAGCGAGGCCGGCTATGCTATCCTTCGCCAACGTCAAAGGAGGTGCGAATCATGTGGTATCTGATTGAAGATTTCTTCGAGCAGCCTCTGGTGATGAAGGCGTTCATCGGCCTCGGCTGGCTGTGCATGGTGATCATGGTGGCGAGCGTGATCAACGGACTTCCGAACCTGCTCGGTTGACCCGGAGCCTGTCCGGTGTGGCTGTCCTCGCTGACCTCTGAGCAACGCAAGGCGTTGCTGGGCCTGGCGCACAATGTGGTGGTGTCCGATGGGCTGCTCGACCCGAATGAGGAAACCATGCTCGATGAGTTCAAACGCGAGATGGAACTCAATCCCGAGTTGCAGTCGGAGTATCTCGAACTGAGTGGGATCGAGCAGGTATTCGACAGCCGCCGGTCGCGAACCATCGCCCTGTTGAATCTACTGCGCTTGAGTTATGTCGACGGTGCGTTCGAGATCGAAGAAGAGTGCTTGCTCAAAGAGGTGAGCGGGGCGTTCTCGATCACCGATGATGAATTTCTGCTGATGGACAACTGGGTCAAGCGTCTGATGGCACTCGAAGACGAGGCACAGAGCCTGATGTAGTGCCGTGGGCTGTACGGCTCAGTCCGTTTGAGCCAGTCTCATCGCGGCATAGGCGAGACGTTCCAGCGCCGCCAGGGTTTGCTCCACCTCGGTACGATCGAATTGATCGGTGGCATCCGTCCTGAACTGAACGCCCAGCCGAAATGATTTCATGCCGTGGGCTTCGGTGGATCGGCAGTTGTGAATGACGGCGTACAGATCCTGCAGCTTCAGCTCGTCGAGTTCGAGACACAAACGCACCCCCTTGGGTGCCTCCAGGGGACGATCCACGAGAATCGACATGCCGTGGCGATTGAAGTCGATGACGCTGACTTCGGTTTTGCCCCAGCGACCCTTCGCGCGCAGCGTCGCGCGCATGCCATTGCACGCAATGCGAGGCTGTGTGCGCCGCTCAGAACAACGAACTTCTACAGAGTGACCGGCCATCGCCCGATCCTACGCAATCGCCGATGGATTCGCTGTGACCCGTGGCACGTTATCGTCGCAGCGGCAGCATTGGACATCCATCATCTTTCGGGACACCTATGGGGACAACTATGGGTGTCCTAAACTTTGATGGATGTCCAAATCTTCAGGCGTGCAGCAGCGCGTTTTTGGCTTCGTTCAAGGTCGCCGCCAAATAGTTGGAGCCGCCGCGGTCGGGGTGCACTTTCTGCATCAGGCGACGATGTGCGTCGATGATGTCCTGCTCGTTTGCCGTGTCGTCCAGACCGAGGACTTCCAGGGCACGCCGACGGTTCATGGCTGAATCCGCGCCCGGGGCGCCGGTTCCGCTGCTGGCGGTTCGCCAGTCGGGCCAGGTCCGGTCCAGGTAGGTCTCCAGCAGGCGTTTCGAGTCCTGATCGTCGAACGTGCCATGCAGCCCGACGACCTCGGCGCGACTCAACTCGCTCAGCAAGCGGCCCTGATGCGCCCCCCCGAGCACTTCGCCGTCGATGTGGCCGCTTGGGTGGTGCAGCGACATGCGCAGATGCGCTGTTTCCGTCGTGGCGTAGTCCGATCCCGCGGGTGCGGAATCCGGACCGTGGCGTCGATAGCGCTGCTGCCAGCCCGGGAATAACTGGTTGATCAGTGGGAGCACGCGCAGCAGACCCAGGCCCCGACGCAGCAATGGCAACAACGCTGCGCCTGCCGCCACCAGCCAATGCAGGCGTCCTGTCGCGGCCAGGCCAATCAGCAATACGACGATGAGTGCCGTGCCCCCCGTCAACCAGGTCTGTCGAGCACTCAGGTTGCTGCGCAGCCACAGCGACCGAAGCAACAGATACAGTCCTGCCAGCGCCAGCAGGGCCGCCAGTAGTTGGACGATCATCGCTTCGGAATCTGGCGCAACAGTTCCTGAGCGGCATGGCCGCCGCTCAGCCGTGCGTGCTGCGCGAGCGCCTCGCGGCCACCTACCGCGAACCGCACCGCAGCACCGAGTAACTCCCCAAGCTGTCCGATGCTGCCTAGCGAAAACGGCAGCAGCGCGCCACGCGTGGTGCGCGCTAGAGCTGCGAACGCGCGTTGCGCAACCGGGTTCTGTCCTTCCTGGAAGATCAGGACCGGGACGTTACGTAACGCCAGTTGACCTGCGGTGGCCACCAGGTCGGCTTCGTTCTCTTCGAAACAATCGCCAATGAAGATTACCGCCCGCAGCGGATGCTCTGCGGCCTGTTGGGCCGCGTGCTGCATGAGCCGGGTGATCTGGGTGGCCCCGCCGAGGCAGGAAACCGAAAGCATCTGATCGCGCAACGTCGCCGGCGTGGTCGCCCAGCGACTCGCGCGAAATTCATTGTGGCCGCGGTAGTAGCAGAGCTGGATCGCCAGGTTCCCCAGCCGCTCGGCTTCGTTGAACAATTCCGTGTGCAGGCTGCAAGCCATGTCCCAGGTCGGCTGCCGACTGGCCGTCGCATCGAGGGCAAATATCAACCGATAGCTATCGCGCACCGCCGGAACTGGCGCCCTGTGCGCCGCGTCGATGAAGGCATCCAGACTACGCGATTCGGTTCCGGGCGACGGGTCACGGGTCGCAACGCGCTGATTGCCTTTCGCGGGCGTTTGGGGTGCCTTGGGGCCGCTCATCCAGGACGCTTTCACCTGCCGTGAATCCCTTCTATCATGCCACGAATGCGCAATTCGGTAATGGTCCTCGAGGCCGGCGGCTTTCAAGATGGAGCCTGACGAAATTGCCGCCTGGGTCGAACAATTGAAGGTCGAGCATCGGGATCTCGACGAGGTGATTCAGTACCTGATTGAGACGCACCATCCGGATCTCATGAAGATCCAACGGTTGAAGAAACGCAAACTGAAGCTCAAGGACAACATCGCGCGCCTCAAGAGCCGGCTGATTCCGGACCTGGACGCGTGAAACCCGAACGCGCGGGCGAGACCCGGCTAACCGTCGCGATCTCATCGCGGGCCTTGTTCAACCTCGATGATTCCAACGCAGTCTATGAAGGTGAAGGCCTCGAGGCGTACCGCCGTTATCAGATTGCCCACGAAGACCAGGTCCTGGAGCCCGGCGAAGCGTTCAAATTCGTTAAGAAATTATTAAATATCAATGAGCTACTTGGATTATTTCGAGTAGAAATCATATTGCTGTCGCGCAACTCCGCGGATACGGGCCTGCGGATCTTCAACTCGATCAAGGCCCACGGCCTGGATATCAGCCGCGCCGCGTTCTGCGGTGGCGAGCAACCCTATCGCTACATTCGGGCGTTCAACTGCGATCTGTTCCTGTCGACCCATGCGGAGGACGTGGGTCAGGCACTGGACCACGGCGTCGCCGCGGCCACGCTGCTGCCGTCGCAGGCGCTTGGTAACCCCGACGACGAACTGCGGATCGCCTTCGATGGCGACTCGGTGCTGTTCTCGGATGAGGCTGATCGGATTTACCACCGGGATGGCCTGGAAGCCTTCGCGTCCGCCGAGGAAGCCAGTGCCAGCAAACCGCTCGGAGGTGGACCGTTCAAGAACTTCCTCGCCGGGCTCGTCAGTTTGCAGAAGGAGTTCGAGGGCAGGAATTGTCCCATTCGAACGGCACTGGTCACGGCGCGCTCGGCACCCGCCCACGAAAGGGTCATCCGCACACTGCGCGACTGGGACGTGCGGCTGGACGAGTGCCTGTTCCTGGGCGGTGCCGATAAGACCGAGTTTCTACGTGCGTTCGGCGCCGATGTGTTCTTCGACGATCAGCCGCAGAATTGCGAACGGGCCCGTCAACACGTGACGTCGGGACATGTTCCCCACGGTCCGGCGAATTGAGGCCCCAGCGCGATTGAAACGGCCAGTTGCGATAGAATTGGAACTAAGTAATTATCCGTTAAGACATTGAGGTTATAAGTCGGCCGGAACGGGGGGCACCGTGAAGCTCCAGCAACTGCGCTACATCTGGGAAGTCGCTCATCACGACCTGAATGTGTCCGCGACGGCGCAGAGTCTCTATACCTCGCAACCGGGAATCAGCAAGCAGATCCGCCTGCTCGAAGACGAACTGGGCGTGGAGGTATTTTCCCGCAGCGGCAAGCATCTGACGCACGTCACCCCCGCTGGCGAAGTCATCATCGAGATGGCGGGGGAGATTCTACGCAAGGTGGAGTCGATCAAGCGCGTCGCTGAGGAGTTCAGCAACGAGCGTCAGGGCAGCCTCGGCATCGCCACCACACATACCCAAGCGCGCTATGCCTTGCCGCGCATCATTCAGGCGTTTCGGACCGAGTACCCGGACGTGGCGCTGCACATGAATCAGGGAACTCCGGTACAGATTGCCGAAATGGCCGCCAACGGTAGCGTCGATTTCGCCATCGCGACCGAGGGCATCGAACACTTCAGCGACTTGGTGATGATGCCGTGCTATCGGTGGAATCGAGCGGTCGTGGTACCCCACGACCACCCGCTGGCGCGCCGGGAACCACTGACCCTGGCTGATGTCGCGGCTGAATCGATTGTGACGTACGTGTTCGGGTTCACCGGCCGGTCGAAGCTCGACGATGCGTTCGACGAGCAAGGGCTGGATGCCAACGTGGTATTCACCGCGACGGACACGGACGTGATCAAAACCTACGTGCGGCTTGGCCTGGGCGTTGGAATCATCGCCGCGATGGCGTTCGACCCGGTGATCGATTCCGATCTGGTGGCGCTGGACGCCAGTCACCTGTTCCAGTCGAGCGTCACGCACATCGGTTGCCGCAAAGGGACCTTCATGCGGCGCTATATGTACGACTTCATAGAACTGTTCGCGCCGCACCTCACCCGCGAGGTGGTCGATGCCGCCTTTGCCTGTTCGAGCAGCGCCGAGCGCGAGGCGTTGTTCGCGGATATGGTTTTGCCTGTGCGTTGAGGAAGCACCACCCGCAACCACCGTCCGTACCTGCGCCGCAGTCAGATGTAGTCCAGGTCCGGATTGTCCGCAAGAATCTCGAGAGCCTCGTCGCGCTCAGTACCAGGTGCTTCGAGCACCTCCCGCAGGAACTTGAAGAACACGGTATGTACCGTCGTTGCAGTGCCTTCGCGTACCACGAAGAACGGCGCTCGTTCGACATGCAGTGCTCGGGCCAGGCGCATTCCGGCGGAATCCGGATCGCGCTCATCGGCGATCAGCACCTCATCCAGACGTGGCCAATGGCCGCCGGCGCGTAGGCGCGCCTCGACATCACCGCACTTTGCGCAGAGCTGTCCGTCTGCCAGGATCTTCTTGACGAATGTAATGTGCACGCCAGGCGCTCAGTCGACTGCAGCCACCGGCTTGACGTTCTGTTCATGCAGGCCGCACTCCTTGTCTTCGGCCTCTTCCCACCACCAGCGACCCTCACGTTCGTGCTGATGGGGACCGGTCGGGCGGGTGCAGGGTTCGCAGCCGATGCTCGTGAAGCCGCGGTTGTGCAGCTCGTTGTAAGGTACGTCGTTGGCCCGGATATAGTCCCAGACGTCCTGGGAAGACCATTGTGCCAACGGGTTGTACTTCACCAGTGGATGATCGTTGCTGCCGAACGCGTGATCGTCCTGCTCGGTTGGCACGCTGGTGCGGGTCACGCTCTGGTCCTGGCGCTGTCCGGTGATCCAGGCGTCCAGGCCCCGCAGCTTCTTGCGCAGTGGCTGGATCTTGCGTATCGCGCAGCATTCCTGGTGTCCGTCGCGAAGGAAGCTGAACAGGCCCTTTTCGCGCACCAGTTGTCCCACTGTGCTCGCGTCGGGCATCAGCATCTCAATCTCGAGGTCGTAGCGTTCGCGAACCCGTTCGATGAACTGGTAGGTTTCCGCATGCAACCGGCCGGTGTCGAGGGAAAACACCTGAACGGCGTAACCCAGCTTGACCGCCATGTCGATCAGCACGACGTCCTCGGCACCACTGAACGAAATGGCGATGCGCTCGGCGGGAAACCGCTGCAGTGCGTCCGCAAGCACGTCTTCGGGCGCGGCGGCGAGTTGCATCGCTGCGATCCGAGTGGTTGCGATCTGAGAATCTGCCGGCCGTGCTGACATAACGCTTCCGTGCTGCCTCGGTGTTGATAGGCCGGCAAGGTTAGCAACGCGAACGCGCCGTCAAAAATACCCTGTTCTTATATGCTTACAACGACCGCGTGGTCTAAGATCGCCCCTGTTTTGGTGGGCGTGGTTGGGCAAGGGCGGCAACGTGGACATTCTTTGTCTCGATCTGGAAGGCGTGCTGATTCCCGAGATCTGGCTGGGGGTTGCTGATCGCACGGGTATCGACGAGCTCAAGAAAACCACCCGCGACATTCCGGTTTACGACGATCTCATGCGCTTGCGGCTCGGTCTGATCCGCTCGCACGAGGTCGATCTGGCGACGATTCAGGACGTCATCGAGTCGCTGGAACCCTTGCCGGGCGCTACTGAGTTTCTGGCGTGGGTGCGAACGCGGTTCCAGGTTGCGATCGTTTCCGATACGTTCTACGAGTTTGCGATGCCCTTGATGGCGAAGTTGGGGCATCCGCTGCTGTTGTGTCACCGGCTGCAGATCGACGCCGGAACCATAACGGGCTATCAGTTACGCCAGGACGATCCCAAACGACGTTCCGTCGCGGCGTTCAAGTCGCTGCGCTATCGCGTGTTCGCCGCAGGTGATTCGTTCAACGACATCCCAATGCTTGAAGAGGCCGACCAGGGTTTCCTGTTCCAGGCGCCGGAGAACGTGGTCGCGGCGCATCCGCAGTTTCCCCGGGCCGACGATTATGCCGCACTCCAGGTCTTTCTGGAGGAGGCGCACGCCAAACCCTGACACGACGCATCGTCACTGATTGTCGACAATAATTGCCTTGACACGCCTGTAGGGGCCAATTATGTTCTCTGGCCCTCGATTGTGTCGCCAATTTCGCTTACTACGTGGCAACCAATCCGACCCTGCAGACTCCGAATCCGACCCTGGCAGAACAGGTTCTGCACGCCATTCAGGCGGCGATCGTCAACGGGGATCTGGCCCCGGGAAGCAAACTCAAGGAGCCCGATCTGGCACGCGCGTACGGTACCAGCCGGGGGCCCCTGCGCGAAGCGATTCGCCAGCTGGAGGCGCGCGGGCTGGTGCAGCTGACGCCGCATTCGGGCGCCCGCGTCACGAATCTGAGCGTTACGCAGTTGCTGGACATTTACGAGCTTCGTGAAGCGCTGGAAGGCATGGCCTGCCGGTTGGCGGCCGCTCGCCTCACGGACCCTGAGATCGGGGAGTTGCGCCGCCTGTTGGAACAGCACGGTGCGGCGGTGGAGGACCAGAATGGGCGCGAGTACTTTCGGCAGGAGGGCGATCTCGACTTTCATTACCGAATTGCCCGTGCCAGCGGCAACGAAGTCATTGCACGGGTGCTGTGTGAAGATCTCTATCACCTGATGCGGATGTATCGCTACAAATTCAGTCTGGTGCCGGACCGGCCGGTCGCCGCGCTAAAAGAACATTGGCGTATCATGGATGCCCTCGCGGAGGGTGATGGGGAACTGGCCGAATTGCTGATGCGTCGCCACATACGGACCGTGCGGCAGAACATCCAGCGCAGCGCCGACGAACTGGCCGGCGATTCCACCGCCAGCAATAACCACGAGGGAGCCGCCTGAAGCGAGGCGCGAGGACGACATTCATGACGACAGCATCTACCCCCGGATCTACACCGGGAAGAGGGACGACGCGGGTTGGCGCCGGGCAGCGCATGCGAGCGGCCCTCGAGCAGGAACGTCCGCTTCAGGTCATGGGCACGATCAACGCGTACTCGGCGCTGATGGCCGAGCGGGTGGGTTACCGGGCCATTTATCTTTCCGGCGCGGGCGTGGCGAACGCCTCGTTTGGCCTGCCGGATCTGGGCATGACGTCCCTCAACGACGTGCTGGAGGACGTTCGGCGCATCACTGCGGCGACGGATCTGCCGTTGCTGGTGGACATCGACACGGGCTGGGGCGGCGCCTTCAACATCGCCCGCACCATTCGGGAAATGACCGCCGCGGGTGCTGCCGCGGTTCACATCGAGGATCAGGTGGCGCAGAAGCGCTGCGGCCATCGGCCCAACAAGGCGATCGTCAGCAGCGATGAGATGGTCGATCGCATCAAGGCCGCCGTAGACGCAAAAACCGACGCCGAATTCATCGTCATGGCGCGTACCGATGCGCTGGCAGTCGAGGGGTTCGATGCGGTGCTGGAACGCGTCGTGCGTTTCGTTGCCGCCGGCGCCGACGCGATCTTCGCCGAAGCGATGACCGACCTCGACATGTATCGCAAGGTCGTCGCCGCGGTGGACGTGCCCGTGCTTGCCAACATCACGGAATTCGGTCAGACGCCGCTGTACACCACCAACGAACTCGATAGCGCGGGCATTCGCATGGCGCTGTACCCGCTCTCGGCGTTTCGCGCCATGAGCCTCGCGGCGTTGAACGTGTATCAGACCACGCGAGACGAAGGCTCGCAGCAAAACGTACTCGACACGATGCAGACCCGGCAGGATCTGTATGAATTTCTGGGGTATCACGAATACGAAAGCAAACTCGACGCATTATTTGCCGACGAGACAACCAAAGAGAGGGAGGCCAGCTGATGGCGCAAAAGAAACTCACCGGCGCGGGCTTGCGCGGCCAGAGTGCGGGCGAAACAGAACTGTGTACGGTTGGTTTGACGGGTACCGGCCTGACCTATCGGGGCTACGACATCTCGGACCTCGCCGCAGGGTCGACCTTCGAAGAAGTGGCACACCTGATTCTCTACGGCGAACTGCCGAACCAGGCCGAACTCGATGCCTACAAGGCAAAGCTTAAAGGCCTGCGCGGACTGCCCCAGGCGCTGCGCGAAGTGCTCGAACGCATCCCGGCCGGCACCCATCCGATGGATGTGATGCGCACCGGTTGCTCGATGCTCGGCAATTTAGAGCCCGAAGGCGATTTCTCGAACCAGCTGGACGTAGCGGATCGGTTGCTCGGCGCGCTGCCCTCGATCATCAATTACTGGTACCGGTTCAGCCACGACGGTGAGCGCATCGAGACGGAAACCGACGATGAATCCGTTGCCGGGCATTTCCTCACCATGTTGCTCGGCAAGACGCCCGGCGAACTACATCAGCGGGTCATGGACGTGTCGCTGATTCTCTATGCCGAGCATGAATTCAACGCGTCCACGTTTACCGCGCGTGTGTGCGCGTCCACGTTATCGGACATGCACTCGTGCGTGACCGGCGCCATCGGCTCGTTGCGCGGGCCACTTCATGGCGGGGCGAACGAGGCGGCCATGGCACTGATCGAGACGTTCTCTTCACCCGAGGAAGCAGCCGAAGGAATACTCGGGATGCTGGAGCGCAAGGACACGATCATGGGCTTCGGCCACGCGATCTACGCAGACTCGGACCCGCGCAATGCGATCATCAAGGGGTGGGCCGAAAAGCTTGCCGAAGGGCAGGGCGATAGCATGCTGTATCCGATCTCGGAGGCGGTCGAAAAGACCATGTGGGATGAGAAGAAGTTGTTTGCCAACGCCGACTTCTTCCATGCCTCGGCGTATCACTTCATGGGCATTCCGACCAAGATCTTCACGCCGATCTTCGTCTGTTCCCGGGTCAGCGGCTGGACGGCTCACGTCATGGAGCAGCGCAGCAACAACCGGATCATTCGCCCGAGTGCCGATTACATCGGGCTGGAGCCGCGCACCCTGGTCGCCATTGCCGACCGCTGAGTCTATTTCGAGGAACCACCCGCATGAGTGCAAACGTCGAAGCCAACGTGCGCCCGGATCCTGACCCGGAACTGGTCGCCATCGCCGACTATGTCACTGGAACGGATATCACCAGCAGTGACGCCTTCGATACGGCCCGCAACTGTCTGATGGACACATTGGGCTGTGGCTTTCTGGCCCAGCGCTTTCCCGAGTGTGCAAAACACCTGGGGCCCATCGTGCCAGGAACGGTGGTCCCACACGGTGCCCGGGTACCAGGTACCCAGTTCGAACTGGATCCCGTCAAGGCGGCCTGGGACATCGGCTGCATGATCCGCTGGCTCGACTTCAACGACACCTGGTTGGCGGCGGAATGGGGCCACCCCTCGGACAATCTTGGCGGCATTCTGGCCGTGGCGGACTACGTCAGCCGGGTGAATGTGGCCGCGGGCAAGGCCCCGCTGACCATGCGCGACGTGCTGAACGGCATGATCAAAGCGCACGAGATTCAGGGCTGCCTCGCCCTGGAGAACAGCTTCAACCGGGTCGGGCTGGATCACGTGCTGCTGGTGCGCGTAGCCTCGACCGCCGTGGTAGCCCAGCTGCTGGGCGCAGATCACAGCCAGATCGTCGATGCGCTTTCTCACGCGTGGGTCGATGGCTCGTCGCTGCGTACATACCGCCACGCGCCGAATGCGGGACCGCGCAAATCCTGGGCGGCCGGCGATGCAACGAGTCGGGCGGTGCGTCTGGCGATGCTGGTGCTGAAAGGCGAGATGGGCTACCCGAGCGCGCTGAGCGCGCCCACGTGGGGGTTCTACGATGTCTCCTTCAAGGGTCAGTCGTTCAAGTTTCAACGCGATTACGGCTCCTACGTCATGGAGAACGTGTTGTTCAAAATCTCCTTTCCGGCGGAGTTCCATGCGCAGACCGCCGTGGAGGCGGCGGTGACGTTACATCCTCAGGTGGCCGGCCGGCTCGACGAGATCGACAGAATCGTCATCACCACCCACGAATCTGCCATTCGAATCATCAGCAAGACCGGTGCACTAAACAATCCGGCGGACCGGGACCACTGCCTGCAGTACATGGCCGCGATTGGACTGCTAAAAGGCAATCTCGTGGCAGAGGATTACGAGGACGATGTCGCAGCCGACCCGCGAGTTGACCAGATTCGCGACCTGATGGTCATCGAGGAAGACGCCCGCTACAGCGCCGAATATCACGAACCCGACAAGCGATCCATCGCCAACGCCATTCAGGTGTTCTTCAAGGATGGTTCCTCGACCGACAAGATCGAGGTGGAATATCCGATCGGTCACCGCCGGCGCCGGGAAGCCGGCATCCCGCTTCTGGAGGAGAAGTTCCGGCGCAACCTGGCCGTGCGTTTCCCCGCTGGCCGCTGTGCCGCCATTTTCGACCTGTGCAAGGATCAGCAACGCCTGGAAGCGACGCCAGTCAACGAGTTCATGGACCTGCTGGTTATCTGAGGCGGCGGAACAACGGCGGGAGCGGATAGTGAGGAAGACGGCCACGATCTGCACCCCCGATTTATGCGATCAGCACGCCGAGACCGTTCGGGTCGCAGACCCCATCTTCCGTGGCTTTGGCGGCGTTTCAGCCTTCGGCGGGCAGATCGTGACCATCAAGTGCTTCGAAGACAACTCCCTCGTGGCCGAAAAAGTCGATGAACCAGGCAATAGTTGGGTGCTGGTGGTGGATGGGGGCGGTTCGCTGCGCTGCGCGTTGCTCGGCGACAACCTCGCGGCGAAAGCGGCGGCGAACGGTTGGACCGGCGTGGTGGTCTATGGCTGCGTGCGCGACGTCGGGGTGTTAGCCGAGGTAGAACTCGGCATTCAGGCGCTGGCGGCACACCCCATGAAGAGCGTCAAACGTGGAGTAGGAGAATACGATCGGGTTCTGGATTTTGCCGGGGTCAGTTTCATCCCGGGGCACTATGTCTACGCGGATGCAAACGGCCTGCTGGTGTCGCCCACGGATCTGTTCACGGGGTCCTGAGCGAGTTCGAGCACCCGGAACCGGTAACGCTCGCCCAGCAGACTGCGGGTTGCCGTTTCGATCCGGCGATGCAGGGCTTCGGGAGGTCCGGACCCAGGCTCTTTGACCTCGGCCGTCCAGCGTAGTCCGTTCATCCAGAGCGTGGCGTGGTGCTGCTGCGCGAGGTTCGCCAACCAATTCGAAGTGCGGCCCGCGGTACCCACCACCAGGTGGCGACGATGCCGCAACGCGAGCAGCGGTACTTCGCGGACCACGCCGGTCCGTCGGCCCACGATTGCGACCACCACCAGCCCGAAGGGCGTCAACAACGGTCCGCCAAGCCCCGCCTTGATCAGGGGTGTGGCCAGCTGATTCAGCGGGCCGAGGAGGTCGTTGAAGTTCAGGCCGGGAGCTGCCACTAAAGCGTTTCGTACGCAGGCAGCGTAAGAAAGGCTTTCAGCTCGTCGTCGGTGGTCAGTTGATCCATCATCTCGGCGGCTTCGCGGTAGCGGCCGTTGTCGAACCGCTCTTCGCCGACCTCGGAACGGACCACTTGCAGCTCTTCGTCCAGCATGTCGCGGAACAGCTCCTTGGTGACTTTCTTGCCGTTGGACAGCTCTTTGCCATTCTGAATCCATTGCCAGATGGAAGAGCGGGAAATCTCCACCGTGGCGGCGTCTTCCATCAATCCATACACGGGTACGCAGCCGTTGCCGGAGATCCAGGCTTCGATGTATTGGATCGAGACTCTGATGTTGGTGCGCATGCCGCCTTCGGTGCGCTCACCTTCGGGCACTTCCAGCAGATCGGCGGCAGTGATCGGCGCATCGTCGGCGCGGCTCACGTCGAGCTGATTCGGGGCACCCTGGGGAATGTGGTTGTCGAAAACGCTCATTGCGATGTCGGCCAGCCCGGGGTGTGCGACCCACGTGCCGTCGTGGCCGTTGCTGGCCTCCAGCGTCTTGTCGGCCAGCACCTTTGCCAGCACGGCTTTGTTCTCGGCCGGGTCCTTCGACGGAATGAATGCGGCCATTCCGCCCATTGCCAGCGCGCCTCGCCTGTGGCAGGTTCTGATCAGCAGTCTCGAATAGGCGCTGAGGAAGGGGTTGGTCATGGTCACCGCCTGGCGGTCGGGCAGTACCCGGTCGCTGTGCATGCGCAGCGTCTTGATGTAGCTGAAGATGTAGTCCCAGCGCCCGCAGTTCAGCGCAACGATGTGGTCCTTCAAGGCATACAGAATCTCATCCATCTGGAAGGCCGCGGGCAGCGTTTCGAGCAGAAACGTGGCCTTGATGGTACCGCGCGCGACCTCGAACCTGTCTTCGGCATAGGCAAATACGTCGTCCCACCACTTGGCTTCGTGGTGGCTCTCGAGTTTGGGGACGTAGTAGTACGTGCCGCTGCCGCGTTGCGCGCGGCTTTGATGGTTGTGGAAGAAATACAGCCCGAAGTCGAGCAGGCAGGCTGGAATGCGTGCACCGCCGGACCAGCCGATGTGTTTCTCGGTGAGGTGCAGACCGCGGACGCGTACGATAAGCACGGCCGGGTCATCGTTCAACTGGTAACTCTTCACGCCATCCGGATTGGTGAATGAGATTGTGCCGAGGTTGGCGTCGCGCAGGTTGATCTGTCCCTGGATGACGTTGTCCCAGGTCGGGGACAGGGAGTCTTCGAAGTCGGCCATGAACACCTTAACGTTGGCGTTCAGCGCATTGATGATCATTTTACGATCCACAGGACCGGTGATCTCAACCCGCCGATCGCGCAGGTCATCCGGAATACCGAGAATCTGCCAGTCGTCCTCGCGGATCGCGCGGGTTTCGTCGAGAAAATCCGGCGTCTCTCCGGCGTCCATGCGCGCCTGGAATACCTCCCGGTCAGCCAGCAACTCATCCAGGCGGGGAGCAAAGCGTTCGACCAGTTCGGCGACGAAGCTCATGGCCTGTTCGCTCAAGATCTCTTCGTATTCGGAATTCAGGTGGCCGTTGATCTTGAGTCCACCGATCTCGCGAGTTTCTGCGCTCATGGATAAGTCCTGAGTGTCACGGAAAAAACGGGGGCGCAATGATGCCTGTTAGGCCGCTTGTCCTCAAGCGCCCATACGCCTGGCCCAGCACCCGAGCGCGTAGGGCGCTTGTCCTCACAAGCGCCGTTTAAGCGCACCACCGCAGGTAGCGCTTGAGAGCGAGCTGTCCCCAAGCGCGTGCTACAACTTAAGCAACCGCAGTTCAGGATCGTCGACGGCGTGCTCAAACAGCGTGTCGAATTCCTGCAACGCTCGTTGTGCCTGGACCGGATCGCGTGCATTCGACCAGCCAATCGGTGCGTCGTGGTCCGGCAGCCACCAGATAGCCCGCCCGTCTGCTATGGTGAAGCTGCGCCGTTCGTCCATGGGCCAGTGGTCAGGTACCTTCAACAGCCGGATCTTGCCGGACAAACGCCGGGCCAGTTCCAGCAACGGATGACCCCGCGCGACGACCAGTCTGGCGTCGATGATCAGAATCCGCGCCAGCGTCCGCGGTGCACGCCGCGCGAACGCGGATATCAATTCGATGCAGCGAGGATCGCCGAACAGGGCATGATCGAGCAGCGGGCTGAAGATCTCCACCGTGCGTCGTGCCGTCGCTAGAATTTGAAACAGCGCCTCACGTGCCTGGTGCTCACCGTCGAATTGAATCAGTTCCGAGGCTTCGTCGTCGGCCGGCTGGGGAGCGTTGACGACCTCCAGATCCCGGGCTTCGGCGTCCGCCTCGAAGGGAATGGGCAGGGCCAGACGCATTTCCACATGCGAAATACCGGCCTCCTCGAAGGTATCGCCGGTCTGTTGAAAACCGGCTTTCCGGTAGAAATTCAGGGCGTGGGTCTGAGCGTGAAGGAATACCTCGCGCATGCCCAGGGCAGTCGCGTGTTCGACCGCCAGATCCAGCAGGCGTCGGCCAATCCCATGCCGGCGGTGCTCGGCCAGCACCGCCATGCGGCCGATCTGGCCTTCGGGCAGCAGCCGTGCACAGCCAACGGCCAGGCCGGCTTCGTTCAAGGCCAGGAAGTGTTCGGCAACCTCGTCCTGGCCGTCCCATTCGATGTCGCGATCGACGCCCTGTTCGTCGATGAACACCCGTTTGCGCAACTCGCTTAGCCGCGTGCCTTGCTCGCTCCATTGAACGTGCAGTACGTGGACATCCATCTCAGTCGCGCGCCGGTTCGCCTGCATCCCCGCGGGTAAGGACTGGTGCCAGGCCGACATAGTCGCGCGGTGTCAGCGCGGCGAGCGCCGCACGCGCGTCGTCGGGAAGTTCCAGTTGTTCGAGCACCTCGGTGAACAGTCTGGCGTCCATGCGCCGCCCGCGGGTCAGCGCCTTGAGTTGCTCATAGGGTTCGGCGAGGCCGTGTTTGCGCATCACGGTCTGCACGGCTTCGGTCAGCACCTCCCAACTGTTGTTTAGATCCGCGTCCATCTGGACCGCGTTCAACTCCAGGTTGCCCATGCCCTTCAGGGTCGCCTGGTAGGCAACGACGCAATGGCCGGCCACCACGCCGATGTTGCGTTGCACCGTTGAATCCGACAGGTCGCGTTGCCAGCGCGACACGGGCAGCTTGTCCGCAAGGTGGGCAAGCAGTGCGTTGGCGATGCCGAGGTTGCCTTCAGAGTTCTCGAAATCTATCGGGTTCACCTTGTGCGGCATCGTGGACGAGCCTGTTTCGCCCTCGACCTTGCGCTGCGTGAAGTAGTTGATCGAGATGTACCCCCAGATGTCCCGATCGAAATCCAGCACGATCTGATTGAACCGGGACAACGCGTGAAAGTACTCCGCCATGTAATCGTGGGGTTCGATCTGAGTGGTCATGGGATTACACGAAAGGCCGAGGGATTCGACGAACGCGCTAGTGGCGCCGGGCCAGTCGACCTCCGGGTAGGCCGCGAGGTGCGCGTTGAAGTTGCCGACTGCGCCGTTGAACTTGCCGAGAATTTCGATTGCGGCCAGCCCATCGCGCTGGCGTTGCAGGCGGTGCACCACGTTTGCCAGTTCCTTGCCCATGGTGGTGGGCGATGCCGGTTGGCCGTGGGTTCTGGCCAGCATCGGCTGGTCTGCGTGCACTTGGGCGAGCGTGGCGAGTGCGCCGATCAGCTCGTCCTGGCAGGGCAGCAGCACCTCCTCGCGCAGCGTCTTCAGCATCAGGGCGTAGGCCAGATTGTTGATGTCTTCGGAGGTGGCACAGAAGTGCACGTACTCGCGGTGGGGCACCAGCTCCGGGCACTCGACCAGTCGGTCTTTGACGAAATACTCCACCGCCTTGACGTCGTGATTGGTGGTGGCTTCGATGGCCTTGATGCGTGCCGCGTCCGTTGCGTCGAACCCGGCTTCGAGCGCTTCGAGATGGCCGCGCGCTACACTGCTCAGGGCCGGCAGTTCGGGTATTTCTTCCATGCCCGCCAGATGTGCGAACCAGCGCAGTTCGACCCGGACCCGAAGTCGCAGCAGACCATACTCGCTGGCGATGTCGGCCACCGCAGCCAGCTTCGATCGATAGCGGCCGTCCAGCGGCGAGATCGCGAACAGCGGATTGAGGGTCATGGCGGGCCGGATTCCTCCTTGCAGCGAAAAATGGCGGCGAAAATGCTAGTGCAGTGGGATGGCCGCTGCGTACTGGTCCAATTCGGCCAGCGCGCGGCGAATGTTAGATCGACGCAGCACAAGGTGCCAGCGGCGCCCGCCCAGCTGGCGCCACAGCCAGGCGAAGCGAATGCCCGCCAACAGCAGCGCCCGTACCTCGGCCGCAACATCGTCACGGCGCAGCTGTGAGACATCGCCGGTCACCTGAACGCGCCGGCTGAGGGTGCTGACGGTCTGCTGATACAGTTCCGACAGCTCGCGATAGACGTGCTCTGGTACCTCTTTATGCCCGGAGTTGCCCCCGGAGTCATCCCCGGAGCTACCCCCGGAGTCATCCCAGTGCGGCTCGCGTTGCGCCAGGTGGTCTATGCCCTGGCCGATCTGCTGGACCAACGCTGGACGCGCCCGAAGACGTTTCTCGAGGTCCAGCAGCAGGAGGCTGTATTTCAAGGGTTCGACTGCCGCGCCGGCGGGTGAGGACAGCATCGTCGCTGCCATGCGTAACCCTTCGCGGTACGGCGCCAGGGTCGGAAATATGTCGTCCAGCGAGTCTGGATTGGTCGTGAATATGGCTCGAATCAGGGCAGCCTTGTGCGTTGCGTCCACGGGCCGTCCGTGGGCGATTGCGTGAACGGTCGCCGCCGCCTGGACCAGGCCGGCAAGGGCCGCGGCACCGCCGTGACGCTCGAGCACAGAACGGCCCGTCGCTGGGCTCACGCAACTCGGCCCGTTCGACTGATGGGTCCGCCGCCCAGGCATCGGCGCTGGTCATAGAAACAGACATACTGGCCGGGCGTCACCGCGCGTTGCGGGGTGTCGAAGCGCACGCCAAGCTGTCCATCGGCGCGTCGATACACGGTGCAGGGTTGATCGTTCTGCCGGTAGCGGACTTTGGCGGAACAGCGCATCGGCAGTTCGGGGTGCGGCGCCAGCCAGTTCACGGCAGGAGTAGCCAGCCAGGTGCTGTCCAGATCCGCAGGTACTTGAGTCACGACCAGCACGTTGCGCGTCAGGTCTTTCTCGACGACATACCAGGGCGCTTGGGCCGCGCCGGCGCGGCCACCGATTCCGAGTCCCTGACGTTGCCCCAGGGTGTAGTAGGAAAGGCCGATGTGTTCTCCCAACCCCACGCCTTCGGTGTCGACGATCAGCCCCGGCGTGCGCGTGAGGTAGCGATCGAGAAAATCCCGGAAGCGGCGCTCGCCAATGAAACAAATCCCGGTGCTGTCCTTTTTGCGGTGGTTGTGCAGGCCGGCCTCGGCGGCCATGCGCCTCACCTTGCGCTTCTGCAGATGGCCTAAGGGAAACAGGCAGGGTTGCAGTTGTGCGAGTGGCACCGCCTGCAGGAAGTAGCTCTGGTCTTTGTTGGCGTCGCTGGCCTTGTGCAGTTCGAAGCCATCCTCGCCGGTGTGTCCCTGGACATAGTGGCCCGTGGCGATTCGCTCGGCGCCCAGGGCCTGGGCATAGTCGAGGAACAGATTGAATTTGATTTCCCGGTTGCACAGTACATCCGGATTTGGCGTGAGGCCTGCCGCGTAGCCCGTAAGGAATTCCTGGAAGACGTTGTCCCAGTACTCGGCGGCGAAATTGGCCGTGTGCAACTCGATGCCAAGATGCGCGCTGACCCGTTGCGCGTCTTCGTAATCGGCTTGGGCGGTGCAATATTCGGTGCCGTCGTCTTCGTCCCAGTTTTTCATGAACAGGCCGGCCACGTCGTAGCCCTGCTGTTGCAACAGCAAAGCGGCGACCGCCGAATCGACACCGCCGGAGAGCCCGACGATGACCTTGTTGGTGGACCCGGACGGCATACCGGCTTCCGTAGTGAAACCGCGTATGATACCGCACCGCGGTGTTCGGCCCGCCAGGAGTATGTCGATACGATGAGCAGACTCAGCCACGTCAATGACGCTGGGGAAGCGCACATGGTGGACGTTTCCGGCAAGCCGGAGACGTCGCGGCGCGCGGTGGCGGAAAGCCGTTTGCGCATGCGAGCGGCAACGTTGCGCGAAATCACCGGCGGCGGAGTCCCCAAGGGTGACGTGTTCGCGGCCGCCCGGATCGCCGGCATCCAAGGCGCCAAACGCACCAGCGAACTCATCCCGTTGTGCCACCCGCTGCCCCTGAGTCAGGTCGAAGTGGAATTTGACGTGTCGGGTGATGATCCGGGTGAACATCCGGGGGAAAGAGAACTCGTCATTCGCTGTACCTGTCGGGTGAACGGTCGTACGGGGGTCGAAATGGAGGCGCTGACCGGCGCGTCGGTTGCCGCGTTGACCGTGTACGACATGTGCAAAGCGATCGATCGGGGGATGAGCATCGTTGCAACCCGGCTGCTGATCAAGGAGGGCGGGAAGAGCGGAACCTGGACGCGGGACGAGACATGATCGCAGTCAGGTTCTTTGCCTCATTGCGCGACGCGGTGGGCACGGCTGGCCTCGACCTGGGGTCGTCGAGGATGCCCGCAGATCTCGATGGGTTGCTTTGCGTGTTGCGCGAGCGCCTGGATGGAGAAGCCTACGCCGCCATCACCGGCGCGTCGGTGCGCATCGCGGTCAATCAGACGCTGGTTGAAGGCAACGCGGCGCTGACGGCAGGCGACGAGGTAGCGTTCCTGCCGCCGGTATCCGGGGGTTGACGATGCTGCGCAGCGTGCGTGTGATTGCCGAGGACTTTGACGTAGGGGTCGAGTGGTCTGCGCTGCGGACCGCGCTGCACGGGGGCAGTGGCGCGATCGCGGCGTTCTGCGGACTGGTACGCGATCGAGTCGACCAGGAAACCGTGACCACCCTGACGCTTGAACACTATCCCGGCATGACCGAACCGAGTATCGAGGCGATCATCGACCGCGCCGAGGCCCGCTGGCCGCTCGATGCTGTCTGGGTAATCCATCGGGTCGGAGCGCTGAGCCCCGCCGACCAGATTGTGCTGGTGCTTACCGCGTCCGCCCATCGTGACGCGGCTTTCGCGGGCTGCGAATTCGTGATGGATTATCTGAAAACCGACGCGGTGTTCTGGAAGAAGGAGACCCGGGGCGGCGTCAGCCATTGGGTGGAATCCACCCACGCTGACAGGCGGCGCGCATCAGACTGGGACGCTCCCGGAAAGTGATCCTGACCTCGACACGAATGCTATCATGCGCGGCTTTGCGTTTCGCAGTTGGCTAGGGAGACCTCAATGGGCTATCAACACATCGTGATCCCCGAAGACGGGGAGAAGATCACGATCAACGCGGACGATTCACTCAACGTTCCAGACAACCCGATCATTCCCTACATCGAGGGAGACGGGATTGGCACCGACATTACGCCCGTGATGATGAAGGTGGTCGATGCGGCGGTGGCGAAAGCCTATGACGGCGCGCGGGCGCTGAAGTGGATGGAAATTTATTCTGGCGAGAAATCGCTGGAGGTGTACGGAGAAGACGAGTGGCTGCCGGCCGAGACGCTGGACGCGATGCGGGAATTCCTGGTGGGCATCAAGGGTCCGATGACCACACCCGTGGGCGGCGGCATCCGTTCGCTGAACGTCGCCCTGCGCCAGGAGCTCGATTTGTACGTTTGTCAGCGACCGATACGCTGGCTGAATGGCGTGCCGAGCCCGGTGGTACATCCGGAAAAGACCGACATGATCATCTTTCGCGAGAACACCGAAGACATCTACGCGGGAGTCGAATGGGAAGCCGACAGTGAAGGCTCCGAGAAGCTGTTGAAATTCCTGGCCGAGGAAATGGGTGTCACCAAGATCCGCTTTCCCCAGCATTGTGGCATCGGCATCAAGCCGATCTCGTTGGAGGGCACACAACGTCTGGTCCGCAAGGCCATTCAGTACACCATCGATGAGGATCGTGATTCGCTGACGTTCGTCCACAAGGGCAACATCATGAAGTTCACCGAGGGCGCCTTCAAAGACTGGGGCTATCAACTCGCCGTTGAAGAGTTCGGTGCGACGCCCCTGGATGGCGGGCCGTGGCATGAGTTGACCAATCCCAGGACCGGCAAGCAGATCATCTTCAAGGACATGATTGCCGATGCAATGCTGCAGCAGATTCTGACGCGCCCGGACGAGTACGACGTCATTGCCACCATGAATTTGAATGGCGACTATCTGTCCGATGCGCTGGCGGCACAGGTCGGAGGTATTGGAATTGCGCCCGGCGCCAACCTAGGCGATACCATTGCCCTGTTTGAGGCGACCCATGGCACGGCGCCCAAGTACACCGGTCAGGACAAGGTCAACCCGGGATCGTTGATCCTGTCTGCGGAGATGATGCTGCGCCACATGGGCTGGCGTGAGGCCGCTGACTTGATCTTAAAAGGATGTGAAGGCGCGATCTCCGAGAAGACTGTAACGTATGATTTCGAACGTCTGATGAGCGGCGCGACGCTGCTGAAATGTTCGGAGTTCGGGGACGCGATGATCGCGAAGATGTGAAGCCGGTCTAGGCGGACCCCGCTGCGCCCTCGCGCGGTGGCTGTTGCTCATCCGGTTCGGTTTCCTCCGAATCGGCCACGTCCAGCAGGTCGACGTCTTCGATCGTCACTTCCGGTTCGCGCGGTGCGTCGTCGACCTCGGTCTGTACCTCTGCGTCGGCATCCGGGTCGTGCTGAGCGCGGATGTTCACCGCGTGGTATCCCTTCGGGCCTTCCTGCATGTCGAACTCGACGTCCTGTCCGGCTTTCAGCGTCTTGTAGCCGTCCATTGCGATCGAGGAATAGTGTACGAACAGGTCACTCTCGCCAGAATCGGGGAGGATGAACCCATACCCCTTGGCGTTGTTGAACCACTTCACCTTGCCGGTCGTCATGCAATTTCCCCATCTCGACGGCCACTACGCTCCACTGAGCGACCTTCGTTCCCTTTCCGCACTTTCTACTTTCTCTTTTGTGGAGTCAAGGTGGCATCCGGCAACCCAGGATGCGTCAGACGACAGCGCAGGGATGGCCGTATACGCTATGATTGGCGGGTCGACACAGCAGATGCGTATCGCCGATACGCAACGAAACAGTGGATAGGTGGTTCATTAGATCAGGCGCGGACGAAGGTGGATCGGACCCGGATCGCGACCAGGAAGGCGGACTCGCGGTCCAGACCGCGAAACCCAAGCTCAAGCGTCCACCGATGTTCAAGGTGTTGCTGGTCAACGACGACTACACGCCGATGGAATTCGTCGTTCACATACTGGAGCGCTTCTTCGGGATGAATCGTGAAAAGGCCACGCAGATCATGCTGACAGTGCATACTGCAGGGAGTGCGGTAGTCGGCATTTTTCCCCGTGATATTGCGGAAACTAAATCGGAACAGGTGAATCAATACTCTCAGGAAAACCAGCATCCGCTAGTCTCTACGGTTGAAATGACGGACTAGGGGCCGCACTTAGACAAAGACGGAATCAGGATTCCTATGCTCAGTAAAGATCTCGAACAAACCCTGAATGGCGCTTTCAAGGAAGCACGTGCCAAGCGGCACGAGTTCATGACGGTGGAACACCTGCTGCTTGCGCTGTTGGACAACACGACGGCGATTGAAGTCCTGAAGGCGGTCGGTGCTGACATCGAGCGATTGCGCAAAGATTTGACCGAGTACATCGAGTCCACCACGCCCCTGATTCCTGCAGGCGACGCAGAAGCGGAAACGCAGCCGACACTCGGCTTCCAGCGCGTGCTGCAGCGGGCCGTGTTCCATGTCCAATCGTCGGGGCGCAAGGAGGTGTCCGGGGCGCAGGTGCTGGTTGCGATTTTCAGCGAGCAGGAATGCCAGTCGGTGTTCTTTCTCAAGCAGCAGGACGTTGCCCGCATCGATGTGGTCAACTACATCGCCCACGGCATCTCCAAAGTGGGTGGCGAAGAGGGTGACAGCGAGGAGATCGAGGCCGACGAAGAAACCGTGCCCGGCGAGGGGCAACCCCAGAGTGCCCTGGAGGCCTTTACGACCAACCTCAACGAGCAAGCCCGCAACGGCCGCATTGATCCGCTGATTGGCCGCGATCAGGAGCTTGAACGCGTGATTCAAGTGCTGTGCCGGCGCCGCAAGAACAATCCGCTGCTGACCGGAGAGTCCGGTGTGGGCAAGACCGCCATCGCCGAGGGACTGGCCAAGCGGATTGTCGACAAACAGGTGCCGGAAGTCGTGGCCGATAGCGTCGTGTATGCGCTGGATATGGGCGCGCTGCTGGCCGGCACCAAGTACCGGGGCGATTTCGAGAAGCGCTTCAAAATGCTGCTCGCTGAGCTGAAGAAACTACCGAACGCCATACTGTTCATCGATGAGGTCCACACGATCATTGGCGCAGGGGCGGCGTCCGGTGGCGTGATGGATGCGTCGAACCTGTTGAAGCCGGTGCTGACGTCCGGTGAGCTACGCTGTATGGGCTCCACCACCTATCAGGAGTACCGGGGCATTTTCGACAAGGATCGGGCCTTATCAAGGCGCTTTCAGAAGATCGACGTCGTCGAGCCCGACGTGCACGACACCTACCAGATTCTCAAAGGGCTGAAATCACGCTACGAGGACCATTTCGGGTTGCGTTACACCGACAGAGCGCTGCGCGTCGCCGCGGAGCTGGCTGACCGGTACATTACCGATCGATTCCTGCCGGACAAAGCCATCGATGTCATCGATGAAGCGGGGGCTGCCCAGAAGCTGTTGCCTCCCAGCCGGCGCAAGAAGACGGTCGGGGTCGCCGATGTGGAGCGGGTGGTGGCGAAGATCGCGCGAATCCCCTCGGCCCAGGTGTCGACCTCGGACAAAACGGCGCTGAAGAATCTCGACAAGAATCTGAAGATGGTGGTGTTCGGTCAGGACGAAGCGATCGACACCCTGGCCTCGGCGATCAAGCTGGCGCGTGCAGGATTGAAGTCGGGCGACAAGCCAACCGGTTCATTTCTGTTTTCCGGGCCCACGGGCGTGGGCAAGACCGAAGTGTCCAAGCAACTCGCCATCATCATGGGCGTGGAGCTGCTGCGCTTCGACATGTCGGAGTACATGGAGCGGCATACCGTCTCACGGCTGATCGGCGCACCGCCGGGTTATGTCGGCTTCGATCAAGGTGGATTGCTGACCGAAGCGGTGACCAAGCACCCGCACTGTGTGGTGCTGTTGGATGAGGTGGAGAAGGCCCACTCGGAGGTGTTCAATCTGCTGCTGCAGGTCATGGACCACGGCACCCTGACGGACAACAACGGCCGCAAAGCTGATTTTCGAAACGTGGTGCTGATCATGACCACCAATGCGGGCGCCCAGGAGTCCAGCCGGCGTTCAATGGGGTTCACCCACCAGGACCACTCCAGCGACGTCATGGAAGTGCTGAAGAAGATGTTCACGCCCGAGTTCCGAAACCGGCTCGACGCGATCATTCAGTTCAATGCGCTGGGTCCCGACGTAATCATTACGGTGGTCGATAAGTTCCTTACCGAACTGCAGGCGCAGCTCGATGAGAAACGAGTCCAGCTCGACGTCGATGAGGAAGCGCGCGAATGGCTGGCGGTCAAGGGATATGACGAAAAGATGGGTGCACGGCCGATGCAGCGGCTGATCCAAGAGAACATCAAAAGCCAGTTGGCGGAAGATATTCTGTTCGGTGAGTTGTCCAATGGGGGTGGGACAGTCTCTGTCTGCGTCGAAAACGACGAGCTGAAGCTCGTTATCGAGTCCACGTCTGCGAAGGCTACCGCGCGCGAAACGTAATCCGACCCTTGCTCAAGTCGTAAGGCGTCAGTTCGACCTTCACCTTGTCGCCGGTAATCAGACGGATGTAGTTTTTGCGCATCTTTCCGGAGATGTGGGCGGTAACCACGTGGCCGTTCTCGAGTTCGACGCGGAACATGGTGTTCGGCAGCGTATCGATGATCGTGCCTTCCATCTCGATCTGTTCTTCTTTCGCCATAAACCTCTCGGTTGGAAAATCGACGCGCATTCTGGCGTATCGACCCGCCGAAGTCACGTGAATCAACGCATGAGCACCCATCGGTTCTTGACGAACAGCTCGATCGGACGGAAGTCGATCTTGTAGTTCATCTTGGCGCAGTCCTTGATCCAGTAGCCCAGGTACAGGTGCTTGAGGTTGCGCTGCTGGCACAACTGGATCTGACGCAGCACGGAGTAGGTACCAAGACCGCGGTCGGAGAACTCCGGGTCGAAGAAGGTGTAGATGGCCGACAGTCCGTCCGGCAGCATGTCGGTGACGGCCACCGCGATGGGTCGTCGTTTCAGATACAGGGTCAGGAATGCGGTGTGTCCCCAACTGCTCAACAGAAACGATCGGAACTGCTCCACGGAGGGCGGGTCCATGTCACCGTCGCCGTGCCGATCACGTATGTAGCGTGCATACAGATCGAAGTACTCTGGTGAGTAGCACGCATCGACAATCCGCATCTCCACGTCCTGGTTGAGGCTCAGGGAACGCCGGAAGCGGCGCTTCCAGGTGAACTGTTCCACTGGCACGCGGGCGGGAACACAGGCGTCACAGCCCTGGCAGTGCGGGCGATACAGGTGACTGCCGCTGCGCCGGAATCCGTTGCGGGTCAACGCGCCGTAGGTTGCCTGATCGATGGTATCGCGCGGATCCAGGAACAGCGTCCGCGCCTGCCGGTCGTCGAGGTAGCTGCACGGATGCGCAGGCGTCAGGTAGAACTGTTTGCTGCTCAACTCGTCCTTCATGGAAGCTCCACATCGAACTGCCACGGACCCAGGCGGGTTTCGGCTCGGGCATTGGTGTCCAACCGGTCCGCGAACTCCGACCGCGGGATCTCGTACACGCCCAGCCGCTCGAGATGCGGATTCAGCATCTGACAGTCGATCAGCGTGAACTCCCAGGCCTCGAGCTGCGCGGCCAGACCGACCAGCGCCACTTTCGAGGCGTCATTGCGGCGGCTGAACATGGATTCGCCGAAAAACATCCTGCCGAGCGAGACTCCGTACAATCCGCCTACGAGGGTGTCTTGGTACCACGCCTCGACCGAATGCGCAAAGCCTCGCTGGTGCAGCTGTGTGTAGGCCGTGCACATCTCGGGGGTGATCCACGTGCCTGCAGTGTCCTTGGGATCGCTACGCGGTTCTGCACAAGCGGCCAACACCTCGGTGAAGCGGGTGTCCATGCTCAGCCGGTATTCCTTGCGGCGCAGGCGTTTGCGCAGGCTTTTGGAGATGTGCAGCTCCCCGGGGCCCAGCACGGCGCGCGGGTCGGGCGACCACCACAACACCGGGCCCGTGTCATCGTCGTACCAGGGAAAAATGCCGTGCGCGTAGGCGCTGAGCAACCGTTCGGGGGTCAACTCGCCACCGACGGCGAGCAGGCCGTTGGGTTCGTCCAGCGCGGCTGCGATCGGCGGGAAGCCGTCGCCGTCACCGAGTACCCTGAGCGGGCCGGGCATGGCTTCAGCCGGTGGCCTTGAGTCCCGGCGCGGCTCCTGAGGTAGAGAGCGCATCCAGGTATTTCTCTGCGTCCAGTGCCGCCATGCAGCCGAATCCGGCGGAGGTGATAGCCTGCCGATACACGTGATCGGCCACATCCCCCGCGGCAAAGACACCCGGAATGCTGGTAGCCGTTGCGTCGCCGTTGCGGCCGGTGTTGACGTGAATATAGCCGTCGGTCATGTCGAGCTGATCCTCGAAAATGCCGGTGTTCGGGGTGTGCCCGATTGCAATGAACACGCCGGTTACCTCAAGGTCGCGCAGATCGCTGCCGGCAGTGCTGGCGATACGTGCTCCGGTGACGCCCTGCGCATCACCCAGCACCTCGTCGAGGACCCCATTCCAGATCAGCTCAACCTTGCCTTCGTCGGCCTTTTCGAACACGCGGTCCTGCATGATCTTCTCGGCGCGTAGCGCGTCGCGCCGGTGCACCAGATAGACTTTGTTGCAGATGTTGCTCAGATACAGGGCTTCCTCGACCGCGGTGTTGCCGCCGCCGATCACCGCGACCTGCTGATCTCGAAAGAAGAAACCGTCGCAGGTGGCACAGGCGCTGACGCCACGCCCCTTGTAGTTTTCTTCGGATTCCAACCCGAGATAGCGAGCGGAGGCGCCGGTGGCGATCACCAGCGCATCGCAGGTGTAGTTGCGGCCGTCCCCTTCCAGCAGAAACGGGCGTTCCAGCACCGAGGCGGAGTGAATGTGATCGTTGATCAACTCGACTTCGAAGCGCTCGACATGTTCCTGCATGCGCTGCATCAGTTCCGGGCCCTGCAGGCCCAGGGCATCTCCGGGCCAATTGTCGACGTCGGTGGTGGTCGTCAGTTGCCCACCCACCTCGATTCCGGTGATCAGCGCCGGACGGAGATTTGCCCGTGCCGCGTAGAGCGCAGCGGTGTAGCCCGCAGGTCCGGAGCCGAGAATGATCAACCGATGGTGTACCGTTTCGCTCACTCGGCGGCCGCCCGGGCGCCGGCTGCAAGCATCGCCGCGACAAACGACCCGGCGTTCCGGTGCCGGGCAACGTAATCGACGAAAGTTTCGCCCTGCTCGTTGGTCGCATCCAGATCGTGGCTTTCCGCCGTGAAGAAGGCGATGAACCGATCGAAATCACCTGGACGCATGCCCTGGTACGCTTGCAGCAGCAGCGTGAAATCGGCCGAATCTTCGCCGACGGGGAGACGGGGTTTAAGGAAACTCCTCACCCGATCGTCGTCCCAGACCTCGTCGGTGACTTTCTGCTTGTCCGCGCGCATTCAGCTAGCCGTCAGGAAAAGCCGGATATCATACGCTACGCGTGCTGATTGCCAAATCTTTGCTGTTCGAAGCCGCCGCATCTCCTCGTGCCTTGGTATACGACTGCTGTGAAGGCCAGACATTGAACACCTGATTAGAGGTTCCTTAAGTAACGTTCTGAAATAAATAACAAAATTTGTCGCTTTTTTGGAATGGAGGTACACTCGGGTGTGGCTTCGGCGAAGCTCCGGTAAGGAATGGAGAGGCAACCGTGACGACAGCGAAAGTGACCACAGCGAATTCACTGGTCGGTGGAGCGCCGCTCAAAGAGATCGCACTCATTGCGTTGGCGACGCTGGCAGTGTTTCTGTTGCTGGCGTTGTGGTCCTACTCGCCCTCGGATCCCGCCTGGAGTTATCAAGGCACCGGGCTGGAGACCACCAATCTGGTGGGTTCCAGCGGAGCGTGGTCGGCGGATGTGCTGTTGTCTCTGTTCGGCGCGCTGGCCTATCTGCTGCCGCCCGCCTGCGTCATCGGTGGCTGGCGCGCCGTACGCGACCAGGCGCTGACCGGGGCGCTGATCTCGGTTCGATTGTCGGGCTGGCTGGTGCTTCTCATCGGTGGTTGCGTGCTGGCCCGCCTGCACGTGCAAGCCAGCGGTGTCTGGCCTGCGGGCCCCGGCGGTATGCTCGGCGACTGGCTGGTGGTGTTTGGCTTGCCGGTGCTGAACTGGGTGGGCTTGACGCTGATCTCGCTGGTCGCAGCCGCGCTCGGCGCGCAGGCCGCATTGGGCTTTTCCTGGGTGCGATTCGCAGAGCGGGTCGGCCGGGTCATTCATTCGCTCGCCCGACGCTCGCTCAGCCTGCTCGATCGGTGGCAGGGCCGGCGTGACGCCTCCCGGGCGCAGCAGCGGGATATCAGGCAACGTGGCAAGCAGCGCAGGAAAGCGGTCGAACTCGAACGCAAGCGCCAGGCCAATCGCAAAGTGCCGCGCATCAATGCCGCCGGCCAGAGGCACGCCCGACAGCCGGAAATTCAACATGAGCTGTTCGATCGTAACGCCGGCAGCGGAATGCCGGATTTCGAGTTGCTGGACGATCATCCGGCCGAAGGCAATGCCGGCTACTCCGATGAGTCGCTGGATGCCATGGCCCGGCTGCTGGAACTGAAGCTTCGAGACTTCGGCGTGGACGCCGAGGTGGTCTCCATTCTCCCGGGGCCGGTGATCACCCGGTTCGAACTGCAGCCGGCGCCGGGTGTGAAGGTCAGTCGCATTACCAGTCTGGTCAAGGATCTGGCGCGTTCCCTGGCGGTAATCAGCGTTCGTATCGTGGAAGTCATCCCCGGTAAGTCGGTGGTCGGCATCGAGATCCCCAACGAGCACCGTGCGGTAGTACGCTTGAAGGATCTGCTCACCTCGGCTGAGTATCGAAACGCCAAATCGCCGTTGAGCCTGGCGCTGGGCCAGGACATTGCCGGTGAATCGGTGGTGGTCGACATTACCAAGATGCCGCACCTGCTGGTCGCCGGTACCACCGGGTCCGGTAAGTCGGTGGGTGTGAACGCGATGTTGCTGAGCATCCTGTACAAGGCGACCCCCGAAGACGTGCGGATGATCATGGTCGACCCGAAGATGCTCGAGCTGTCGGTATACGAGGGCATCCCGCACCTGCTGACGCCGGTGGTGACCGACATGAAGGAAGCCGCACGGGCGCTGCACTGGTGCGTGGGCGAGATGGAACGCCGCTACCGGCTCATGGCGGCGCTCGGCGTTCGGAACCTGGCCGGTTACAACAAGCGCGTCAAAGACGAAAAGAGCATCCCCGATCCACTCTGGCCCGCAGATTCGGACGAGGAAGCACCGCCGCTGACGGCGATACCGCTGATCGTGGTGGTGATCGACGAATTTGCCGACATGATAATGATCGTCGGCAAGCAAGTCGAACAACTGATCGCCCGGATTGCCCAGAAGGCCCGCGCCGCCGGCATCCACCTGATACTCGCCACGCAACGTCCTTCGGTCGACGTCATCACCGGTTTGATCAAGGCGAACATTCCGGCGCGGCTCAGCTTCCAGGTGTCCTCGAAGGTCGATTCCCGGACCATTCTCGATCAGGGCGGTGCGGAGCAACTGCTTGGGCACGGGGACATGCTCTACCTGGCGCCCGGGACCGCGTTGCCGATGCGCGTCCACGGCGCCTTCGTGTCCGACGAGGAAGTTCACCGGGTCGCCGCGGATTGGCGCAAGCGCGGTGCACCCGATTACCACAACGAGGTACTCGAAGGTGCTTCGGTGGGCACGTCGGACTTCGTCATTGATGGTGGCAGCAATGGCAGCGCCGAGCAGGATGACGAACTGTATGACGAAGCGGTCAATTTCGTCATCGAATCCCGGCGTGCCTCCATTTCGGGGGTCCAACGCAAACTGCGCGTTGGTTACAACCGGGCGGCGCGTTTGATCGAAGCGATGGAAGCGGTCGGGGTGGTGTCGGAGATGGGCACCAACGGTTCGCGCGAGGTGCTGGTCCCGAAACGTGATTAGTCGAGTGCTGACACGCCTCCTGACACCCATGGTGACGCTGGGCCTCGTGACCCTCTTGGGTGCGTCAGCCGCGATGCCCGCGGCTGGCGCCTATGCAGACGAAGCGGGTGCGGCCCTGGGAGAGCGGCTTGCTGCAATTCGCCAGTTCGAGGCCAGGTTCACCCAGACGGTCTTCGGCGCACGGGGTGAGGTGCTACAGAATGCCGAGGGTCGGCTCGCCATCGAGCGACCGTGGCGCTTCCGTTGGGAAGTCGACGCACCGTACCCGCAGCTCATCGTGACCGTGTCCGGGCCCGACGGAGAGCGCATCTACATCCACGATCCGGATCTGGATCAGGTCACTATCCGCAGCCTGGATGATTCACTGTCAGGCACGCCGGCGATGATCCTGGCAGGCGATCCCGACCAGATCGCCATCCAGTTCGAAGTCTCTCGGCGAGATACGGACGGTGGCGAACTGTTCGAGCTCACGCCGCGCGACGTGCGTTCGTTGTATGACCGATTGCACCTGATATTCGGTGCCGAGCACCTGGAACGCATCGAGATCCTCGATTCCTTCGGCCAGATGACCCAAGTAAGCTTCTCCGACGTCACATTGAACGAACCCATCGATCCGGCGCGGTTCAGCTTCGAAATTCCTGCCGGTGCTGAGGTCATCGACGATGTCGGAGACGCTGCCATTCATTGATGCCGTTCCAGGGGCGCCTCTGGCCGCGCGCATGCGGCCGCGTGTGCTCGAGGAATTCGTTGGCCAGGACCATCTGATCGGTCCCGGCCGACCGCTGTCGCGGATCGCGGAGCAGGATCAGCTGCACTCGATGATCCTCTGGGGTCCACCGGGCACGGGTAAAACCACCCTCGCACGCCTGCTGGCCCAGCACTCTTCGGCGCAGTGGATTTCAATGTCGGCCGTACTGGCCGGGGTGAAAGACGTGCGCCAAGCCGTCGCGGATGCGCAGGTGGCCCTCGCCCAGGGCCAACGGACGATCCTGTTCGTCGATGAGGTGCACCGGTTCAACAAGGCGCAGCAGGACGCGTTCCTGCCGCACGTGGAAGCCGGAACCGTTACGCTGATCGGCGCGACTACCGAGAACCCCTCGTTCGAGGTCATCGGGGCATTGCTGTCCCGGGTTCGGGTGTATGTGCTGAAGCGCATCGAGGATGAAGCGCTGGGCATCCTGATCGATCGCGCGCTGGCGGATTCCGAGCGCGGTCTCGGTAACGAAGGGCTCACCCTGGCGGACGATGCGCGGCAACTGTTGATCGATATCGCCGATGGCGATGCCCGCCGCGCGCTGAATCTGCTGGAAATTTCAGCCCAGCTGGTGGATTCCAGCGCGACCATCACCGCGACGACCGCGGCGGCAGCGGCGGGCGAACGCCAGCGGCGCTTCGACAAAGGCGGCGATGTGTTTTACGACCAGATCTCCGCGCTGCACAAGGCGGTGCGCGGCAGCTCGCCGGATGCAGCACTCTACTGGTTGTGCAGGATGCTCGATGGCGGCTGCGACCCGGTATACATCGCCCGGCGGGTGACCCGCATGGCCAGCGAGGACATCGGCAATGCAGACCCGCGGGCCTTGCAACTCGCCCTGGCGGCGTGGGATGCGTATCTGCGGCTCGGATCCCCGGAAGGCGAGCTGGCGATTGCCCAGGTGGTGAGCTACCTCGCCTCGGTGCCGAAGTCCAACGCAGTGGATCAGGCCTACTCGCGCGCCATGGCCGACGTCCGTGCCAGTCCTTCCCACGAGGTTCCGTTGCGCTTGCGCAACGCCCCGACGCAGCTCATGAAGGAGTTCGGACACGGCAAGGACTACCGCTACGCGCACGATGAGGAAGGCGGCTACGCGGCCGGCGAACGCTACTTTCCGGACGAAATGGCGGATGCGGTGTACTACGAACCGCTGCCGCGCGGTTTCGAGCAGCGGATTCGCGAGCGGCTCGAGCGGTTGCGCGCGCGGGATGCCGAGGTGTCCGGAGAGTCGGACACGTGATCCAGACCCTACTGTGGGTCGCGGCCGGTGGGGCGCTTGGCGCGGTTGCGCGATTTCTACTGTCGAACCTCGTCGTCACCTGGACCGCCAACAGCTTCCCCTGGAACACGTTGACGGTGAACGTGCTCGGGTCCTTTGCCCTCGGCGCGGTGTTTGCGGGCTTGAGTGATCTGCACTGGTTTCATACCATCGCGCGCCCTTTTTTCATCATAGGTCTGCTTGGCGCGTTCACTACCTTTTCCGCGTTCTCTCTGGAGTCGTTGACGCTGGTCGAAGACGGCCGCGCGTGGCTGGCCGTGGCCTATGCCCTCAGCAGCGTCTTCGGATGCGTTGCGGCCGCCTGGCTCGGCGTGCGGCTCGTTGGATCGACCACGTTAGGATTGTAAGAGGCTGGGACTGTAAACGAGATGCTCGACCCACAAATCGTCAGACAAGACCCCGAGGCGGTCGCGTCCCGACTTGCGATCAAAGGCTTCGCCTTCGATGTGGCGCGCTTCAGCTCGCTCGATGAACAGCGTCGCGCGTCGCAGGTCGAGACGGAGCAACTGCGCAACGAACGCAATACCGCATCGAAGGCGATCGGTAAGGCAAAGGCTGCCGGTGAGGACATCGACCCCCAGGTTGCGGCCGTGGGCGATCTCGGCGACCGGCTCGATGCGGCCGGGGCGAAGTTCGAGGTAATCCAGGGCGAGCTCGACGAATTCTTGAGAGCCGTTCCGAACCTGCCCGACGACCAGGTTCCGGAAGGCACGGACGAAGAGGACAATGTCGAGCTGCGGCGCTGGGGTACGCCCCCGGTCTTCAACTTCGAGCCTAAGGACCATGTTGACCTGGGTGCCCAGGGCATGCTCGACTTCGAGGCCGCCGCCAAGCTCACCGGATCCCGGTTCGTGGTGATGCACGGTCAACTCGCCCGGCTGCACCGCGCGCTGACCCAGTTCATGCTGGAGTTGCACACTCAGGAACACGGCTATCAGGAAACCTACGTTCCGTACATCGTCAATGCCGATTCGCTGTTCGGTACCGGGCAGCTGCCGAAGTTCGCCGAAGATCAGTTCAAGATCGCGTCAGATGACGACTACTACCTGATTCCCACCGCTGAAGTGCCAATCACCAATCTATACCGCGATGAGATCATCGATGCGGATCGCCTGCCCATCCGGCATGTCGCCCACACGCCGTGTTTCCGCAGCGAAGCGGGAAGCTACGGCAAGGACACCCGTGGCATGATCCGCCAGCACCAGTTCGAAAAGGTGGAGCTGGTTCAGATCGTACATCCGGAAACCTCGTGGGATGCCCTGGAGGCACTCACCGGGCACGCCGAGGAGGTACTGAAACGCCTCGAATTACCGTACCGCGCCGTGACACTGTGTGGCGGCGACCTGGGATTCTCCGCGGCCCGGACCATCGATTTGGAGGTCTGGCTGCCAGGGCAGGACAAATACCGGGAGATCTCCTCCTGCAGCAACTTTCTCGATTTCCAGGCCCGCCGGATGCTGGCCCGGTTCCGTAATCCCGAGACCGGTAAGCCCGAGTATGTCCATACGGTCAATGGTTCCGCGCTTGCCACCGGCCGGACGCTGGTGGCGGTGCTGGAGAACCATCAGGACGGCGACGGCCGGATTCACATTCCGGACGTGTTGCGGCCGTTCATGGGCGGCCTGTCGATTCTCGACCTCAACGGCTGACCTCGCATGGAATACCTGCCGCTGTTCGTTTCCCTGAAGGGGCGGGCCTGTCTGGTGGTGGGGGCGGGGAGCGTTGCGTTGCGCAAACTCGAGTGGTTGGTCGAGGCGTCCGCGGACGTCTCGCTGGTCGCCAGGGAGATCCCCGCGGGGACCGGGCAGTTTGCGGCGCAACACGGCGTGACGCAGACCGAACGGGACTTTGAGCCCGGCGATGTGGTGGGTCGGTATCTCGTGGTGGCGGCGACTAACGATGCCACGGTCAATCAGGCCATCTATGCAGCCTGCGAAGCCAACGCGGTACTCGTCAACACGGTCGACGATGCTGCGTTGTCCAGCGCGATCTTTCCCTCGATCGTCAATCGCGATCCGGTGCTCGTGGCGATTGGCACCGGCGGCCGTTCACCCACGCTGGCGCGTCTGGTTCGGGGCTGGATGGAACGGCGACTTCCCGCTCGGCTGGGTGCCCTGGCGGACTGGGCGGGGGATTGGCGGGCGCGGGTCAAGGATGCGCTGCCGTCGATCGATGCGCGGCGCGCATTCTGGGAGTCGACGCTGGAGAGTTCCATTGCGGAGGCGGTCTATCGCGGCGAGGTCGACGCTGCAGATCGCCAGATCGCCGAACGTCTGGAGCAGAACGAGAGGCTGGGCGAGCTCGTGGGTTTTGTCTCGCTGGTCGGTGCCGGCCCCGGTGATCCCGAGCTGCTGACCCTCAAGGCGTTGCGCTGTCTGGAGCAGGCCGATGTCATCTACTACGACAACCTGGTCTCGGATGCGGTTCTCGATCTCGCGCGGCGCGAGGCCAAACGAATATACGTCGGCAAGAAAAGGGCGGAGCACACCGCAACACAGGATGAGATCAACGCGATGCTCGTGGACGCCGCTATGGCAGGCCAACGGGTCGTTCGGCTGAAAGGTGGCGATCCGTCAATCTTCTCCAGGGGTGGCGAAGAGCTCGAAGCCCTGACGGCGCATGGTATCGCGCATGAAATCGTGCCCGGCATTACGGCGGCGATGGGCTGCGCCGCCTATGCGGGCATTCCTCTTACCCATCGCGATCTAGCGCAATCGGTTCGCTTTGTCACCGGCCATCGGGCCAGCGATCGCACCAATCTCGACTGGCCGGAACTCGCCAAACCCGATCAGACCCTGGTGATCTACATGGGCCTGGGTGGTCTGGAGAGCATCTGTGAACACCTGATCGCCAACGGCATGGATCCGGCGACCCCCGCCGCGCTGATCGTGCGCGGCACCCTGCCGGATATGGAGGTGGTCGAGGCGCCGGTCGCAGAGCTCGCACAAGCCGTTCGCGAACACGCGATCAAAGGGCCGACCACCATCATCATTGGCAAGGTCGTCGGCGTGCGCGCGGCTGCGGCGGGTCAAGCGCCTGCGGCGGGTAGCGAGTCCAGCTAGATACAGTTGGTCGGGCGCGGCAGCCCCGCAATCTTCGCAGCCACCTTGGCCGGGTTGCCGGGAAACAACCCCAACAGGTAAATGCTGGTGCCTTTATCTGCGCCGAGCGACTCCTGAACCAGTTTCACCAGCGGCCGCATCGACGGTGAAACACCGGTCTCGCGATGAAAGTCGCGCAGTACCTTCAGCACGTCCCAATGCGCATCCGTGAGGTCGACCTCCTCAGCGGTGGCGAGCTCGACCGCGACCTTAGGATCCCACGCCGAGAGTTCCTTCAGGTACCCGTCGTTGTCAAGCTCCAGTGTCATCGTCGGGAGTTCACGACCAGGTTACGATGGGGATGTGCTCACAGGCGAGTTCCACGAATCGAGCGTCGTCGATGAGTTGCACGTCGGGAGCGGTTTTGCCCGTCAGGCCCCGTGCGCGCACGTCGACTTCCAGCGCGTAAACCGTGACGGCTTCGGCTGGGGCAACCGTCGCGCAGTACACGCCGTGCTCGATCAGCAGAATGGCATCGCCCGGAAGTGCCGCTGCGAGACAGCTCGTGATGGCCGGGTTGCTCGGTGGTTTGTTGACCAGGTGTAGGGTCATCCGCTGATCACCGCGTCCTGCGCCGCAATCAAGGTCGATATCTGCGCCGCGTTCAGCGTGTCTACCGGGAGTTCAATGTCGGTTATGGACACGTCGCGCTCCTCCAGCGACTGTGTTGAGGCGTAAACACGCTCAACATCATAAGTTGAGAGGGCTTTCAGTCCCGCGCCCACCGACCGCGTACCGATCCCGGACGGGTCTTGTTCATTCAGCAATTGGTAGACCCCGTCGTCGGCGAACAATACCGAGACCTCCTGATCGAAAACGGCCGCGACCAGGAGTGATTCCAACGTCTCGTAAGCCTTGGAACCCGCGTAGGGCGCGGAGCGCAGCAGAAAGAGGATTTTCTTCGAAGTCATGCGGTATTCATGCGGCGTTCATGCCGCGAAGGTGATCAGGCGATCCGCGTTGATTACGGCATCGACCAGCTGACCCAACCCGACGACTTCAAACCCTGGCTTGAGCGTGGCACTCGGCGTTTCGTAGCGTTGCTGTTCGGATTCGTTGACCACACCGCGTTTCAGCGAGGCGGCGATACACACCGCCAGTTCGAATTTATGATCCCGTGCGAGCACCGTCCATTCGCTGGGCAAATCCAATTCATCCTGAGGCGCCACTATCGACTCGTTGGCAACCGCCACGCCGTCGTGATAGAAGAACACCCGCTCTATCTGATGTCCGGCGGCAGTCGCTGCGCGAGCAAAGCGCAGCGCGGAACTCGAGGCCTGGCTGGAGTAGGGGGCGCCGTGGACGGCGAGTGCGAAGTTCACGTAGACGTCATTCCGATCGTAAGTTCGAGTTCGCCCATTCTAACTTACATAGTCGACACATAGGCTTGCGGTTGCCGTGACATGATCGGCAGTCCACATCGTTGCTTTGGGGGAAGGGCGAATGCGGAGGACAATCCTTCTCACGCTGCTGGCCCTGTCTGCCAGCGCGCATGCAACTAACATTCAGTACGATCTGAGCTGGGTGCTGACGAATCAGTCGGGGCTCGGCTACCTGGTCATCATCGGTTTTGCAGCGATGCTGGTACTTCGGCGACGCAACGGCGCGGTGAGCCTTGCGAGGACCCAGCCGGGAATCCTTCCGGGAACGCTTGATCGGCGGCGCATCGCGTAAGGTCGGCGCGAGTCCCTTACCTGGGCTGACTGGTATCCTCCTGCGCTGACCGGAAGCAATACATGAACGAAGCACCGAGCGAACGGACGCTCGAACGTATCCGCAAGATGCTTGCGCTCGCGGACGACCAGTCCAATCCGAACGAATCAGCAACGGCTGCCGCTATGGCTGCCACGCTGATGTCGAGATACAACCTCGACCGGGCGGCCGTCATGCGCGAGTCGGTAGCGGCGCCGGAGGTTGTCACATCCGAGCATGCCAGCACGCACGACTCCGAGGTGGATTGGGGCGTTGAGCCTCCTGCCTCGTCTGAACCTGTTTCCCGCACGTGGTATCGAGGTGCCGCTGCCGCGTGGGTTGCATGTGCAGTAGCGGGGATCGTGATCGTAATCGGGCTCAGCGTTGTGCGTGGCACATCGCCACCTGCGGATGACCGTCGGATGGAAGACGCTGTCGCCCAACTCCTAGGTCAATTGGACGGGACGACCGTCGGGGCGATACGTGCAATCCGGGCGCACGACCCGGTGCCAAACGCGCCAAGGCCGTCGGACGAAGAGATCGCCCGCCTGATGGCAGCGACGAACAGGAACCTGCCGGTGCAAGTCGATGAAGTGACATGGGTGAAGAACGTACGCGCCACCCCTGAAGCAATCGTCTACGAGTTCGAAATCAGAGACCGATACGTAGCCGCCGCCATGCGCCAGCTCGACTCGGAGGAACTGAAGTTGGCGATTGCGCAATCGGCCGCTGACATGGGTGCCGATGTCTGTGCCCCCATCCGGCAATCCAACAGGCACTTCAGGATCCGGTCGGAATACGTCGACATTAACTCGGGTCCGATCAATTCGTTCTCGTATGCGCGGGGCGAATGCCTGGTTTCGAGGTAGTGGCGAAAGCCATAGGGAAAAACGGACGCTTAATCTTGCCGATCTTTCACCAGGTATTCGTGCAATAAATTTGATACCAGAACGCTCCCCTGGGGGTTGAGATGCCCATCGTACTCGTAGAAATAGTCCTCACCGGTAGATCGAAATGACTGTAGGGAAGGCACGAACTCAGACCTCGTTTCCTTAGCCATTTTTTCCAGGGCAAACTCCGGCGTAAAGGTGGTGAAGTTTTCCTCCGAAACCTGAAATCCGTACTTCGAATAATTTTGACTTACCTTTGATCGAACGTAATAGCCAGTTGGCATGCTGAAGAGGATCAGGCGTCCGCCGTGCTCCTTCAACAACAGGTTAAGCTCACTGAGTTGGTAAGACAGCTCGTCAAATGTTTCCTGCGCGTTAGAGCCTTCTACGTTTAACTGACTCCAGAATGACGATGACCTATCAGGGTATTTTGCCGCCAGCGAGAACAGCCCTGGATTGATCTGGCCAGCTTCTACCAGGCGCATGATTTCATCTGAGATTTCAAGCGCGTTGTCATTAATTATCTTCTTGGCGTCGTTGGCCCAGGAGTTAGTTGCATCTAGTGTCGGCTCTTTTGCGGCTGAATTTCGCCGTGACACGTACAGTTGGTACCATCCCGGAAACCATGCCTTAAGCATTTTCTTGATCCCCGAGAACATGCCTCTGTTGTTTGCTCTTGATTCGGCGACTTGCTGCATATCATCCGAAAGAAGGACGGACAATATCAGGACCGATGGTTTGAGTCGTTCGGCATAGGCGTGTGCTACCTTGATATGAAACTCCGTGTTGGTTCCGGGAACACCAAGGTTGTAGATTCGTTTACCGATTCCGGCCGTTCCAAGACTCTTTTCGAGCAACCTTGACCAGACTTCATGGTCCTTGTTGCCCCACCCGAATGTAAACGAATCCCCTACAGTTAAAATCTGACCTTGCTGCAACGAAGTTTCGCTTCCCCTGAATCCGAACTGATTAATCGAAGCAACAGAATCGAAGTCGATTGTTCTATATAGAACTTTTTGGTTCGGTGGAAAGAGCGTCGTCTGAGTGAGGAACGAGGGAACGAACAGATCGACAAATTTAAGTAGCGCGAGTGTGATGAGGGCGATGAATAGCAGCGTCGTTGCATATCGGGCGAGTGTTGTTTTCATTCTCTAGGATTGCGTCTTTGGGTAGTCCAATGCATGCTCGTTTTCGGTGGGCGCTACTCTGCCGTCCCACAATTTCGGCCGATAGTTGGATGCTCCTAGATCAGTGAGCTGGCGGAGGGGGAGAGATTCGAACTCTCGGATGGCTACAGACCATCGCTGGTTTTCAAGACCAGTGCATTCAACCGCTCTGCCACCCCTCCGGGAAGCGCGATTATAGGGAAGAAACCTGACGTCCGGTTAATCCGAGTCTTTCGGGAACCCATGGGGGTATCGCTGCTGCCAACGCCAGGCGTCCGCGCACATTTCGTCGAGGCCGTACTGCGGTTTCCATTCCAGCTCGTTCTGTGCACGGGTCGAATCCGCATAACATTCCGCAATATCACCCGGGCGGCGCTCAACCACC
>SMWF01000062.1 GCA_004357385.1 Gammaproteobacteria bacterium
AACACCAGCGCGCCCAATCGAGTCTGAAGAAATTGCCCGACCTTGTTCATGGCTTGCCTCCTATTGGATATATTGGACGAGGTAACCGTGACCTCGATTGTACGCCAGTGTCGCGGTGGAAGTCGTTGCCAGGGACCGAACCGGTGGAGTGAGGCCATGCTGCCAAGACCGATTTACTCATTGTTCCATCTCCTGCTCGCCTCACCGGCGGTGATTATGCCGCTCGGGATGTTTCTCTGGATTCTGGTGGACGGGCCGTGTGCTTGGTACGCCGCTTCGTGCAACGTCGTCACCCACGTGCACCTGGTGATCTTCGGCGTGCCGGTCATTGCCCTGAGTGTTCTCTGGCTGGGTTTCGTCAATGGCCGGGCGGTCGAGTGGTCACCCTGGGCACGCGTGGAAAAAGCGCATTTACTGGCCAATCGCAAAGGCGTTGCCAAGCAGACCTGCGACGTGTGCGGCTGGGACTATTCCGCCGCTACCGGCGACGGGCATGACCCCTGTCCCCGCCGAAGGGTGCCCGTTCGGGTGAGCCGACGAACGCGGCGCCTGGTCGAGCGGGCTGGGCGGGGCACGACGTAACGTTGAGCTGCTCCAGTTCTTTTTAACAAATTGGTGTAGCGCATTGAGTTGCAAAGCATTTACAATCCCAGGCCCCAGGTTATTCATGGAGAGAAGGAATAACGATGTTTGAAAAGAATAAGGGCGGCAATCAACGTGGCGCCGAACCACCGGAGGTCGACAGTGCGCGGCGGTTCGACCCCGCACCAGTCACTCCACCTGAACCCACGACGAGGATGACCGCAATGATTGGGACGACGATCAGAATCAAAGGTGAAATCAGTGGCGAGGAGAACCTGATCATCGAAGGCAAGGTCGAGGGCAGCGTGTCCCTGCGCGGCAAGGACCTGACCGTCGGCCAGTCAGGCACGGTCAAAGCCAACGTTTCAGCCAACGTGGTCAAGATCGACGGCGAGGTGAAAGGCGATATCACCGGCGAGGAGAAAGTCATCATCTCCAAGACCGGCAGGGTGCAAGGCAATATTGTCGCGCCACGCGTCACCCTCGAGGATGGCGCCAAGTTCAAGGGCAGCATCGACATGGATCCCAGCGAGCGGGTTGTCGAGTCCAAACCGTCGAGCCTGAAATCCGCGGTCGGTCCGCCCAAGAGTATCGGCGAGAAGGAACACGGCGCAGCGGGCGCGGCCAAGTGAGCTGATGCGTTCGCCCCTTCGCAAAGGGGGCGCGCCGCCGCCGGCCGAGGCGGACGTCGAACACAGTCTGTTGCTGCCCAAGCTGTTCGAAGGGCTGCGCGATGACGAACGGCTGATGATCCTCGATCTTGGACCGGCGGTTCCCGAGACGGTGGAGTTCTTCGGCCAGTTTCGGTGCCGGTTGTACTTCGCCGATCTGTTCTCAGAGCCGACCGATGGCGATGCCGCGACACCCTTTCAGACGTTGCTGGACTACCCGGTGCAGGTTCAGTTCGACCTCTGTTTGTTCTGGGATTTCCTGAACCTCTTGAATGTGGACGAACTGCGCGCGTTCAATGCCGCGCTCAAGCCGTACGTTCACCGCGGGACCCGGGCGCACGGGTTTGCCGCCATGAGTGCAACGCACGCACTGTCGATCCACCACTATGGCGTGCGATCAACTCACGAGCTGGTGGTTCGACCCGACCCGCGGGCGCGCCGTGCTGTTCGCCCGCACCCCCAGGCGCAGCTCAAGCAACACTTGACCTGTCTGGAAATCAAGCGTGGCACGTTGCTGCGCGAAGGCCGACTTGAAGTGCTGTTTCAGGGCGTCTAGCCAGGCTGGATGGCTGCCAGTGGATGGCAGCCAGGGCGGCAGTCATGAGGGCTGCCGGTCAGGTGGCGGGCAATCGCGCCTGCCAGCGCGGTGGCAGGCTGCCTACCAGGGCAGCCCGGGTGACGTTCCAGAATGCGGACAGCAGCAGCAGCGCAGAACCGATGATGAGTGCGGCCAGGGCAATGTTGGGATCGACGGCCCCGAAGGCCTCGAATATCCCGCTCAAGGCAGACAGCAGAAAGGCCAGCGCGGAGACCAGCAACGCGCGCCGATCGATAACCAGCGCAATTACTCCCATGACGACGTAAACCACCACGACCACCAGGGCTTCCAGCAGGTCGCTGGCGTTGCTCAGCAGGCCCACTAACGCGAAGGTCGGTTGCACCAGCAGCGGCGCGGCGACCAGGTGCAGCCAGAACGCGACGTCGGAGCGCTGCGTCTGCCGTTGCGGATCTGACAGATCCCAGCGCATGGCGACCGCGAACACCCCGATTCCGGCAATGAACACGGTAGCGTTGAGCCATTGCCGGGCACCGCCTGGCAGCACCGATGAGACCAGGAACAGAGCGACGCCGGCCAGCGCCGCGGTGCCCGCGGCGACCGTTACGGGAACGTGAAAGCGTCGCCAGTGGAGCCACGCAGCAGCCGCGCCGAGCGCGGCGGCAACCGCATACCTCAATGCGTGCGCGTGTTGATCCGAAGAATCGAAGCCGATCGGTAAAACCACCAGCGCGGTCCAGACCACCGCGCCAACGAATACCAGCAACAACAGGATGGATGGCAAGGCCATGCGCCGAACCCGGGTAAAGTATTCGGCGAGCCCCCAGGCGGTGAGCACAACGGTCGCTGCGCCAAGCCCGTTTGCGACCAGCATACCGATCCAACCGACGGCGCTGAGCACCAGGATGCTCGCAATCACCACGAAGATGTCGTTGAAGCCGGTGATCAGACGAAACTGTTCCTCGTCGACCATCGGCGTCGCCCGTCCGCCAGCCACATGCGCGCGAAACGCCGCCGCCGCTTCGGCGTCCAGCACGCCGGCCCTTATGGCTGCGTCGAGGTCTGCGTCGCTGTACATGCCGTCCGGCTCAAACCAGGCTGTGGTCGCCGACGTGGGTCGAGTTGACGACGATTCGATTGCCGCCCGGCTCGGTGACGTAGAAGGAATTGTGGATGGTTCCTTCGCTGATCTCACTGACCTCGAGGTTCAGAGACTTGAACTGCGCGTAGGTTTCGTCGAGGTCTTCCACCATGAGGTCGAAGGTGGCGTCCGTGGGTTCGGCGGCTTCGTCCTTGATGACGACGATGTGCGTGCCGCCGCGAAACTCCAGCACGGCGACCTCGTCGCCGCGGAAGATGGAACGCAAGCCCACGGTCTTAAAAAAGTCTTCGGTCTCATCAAGCTTGGTGGTACGGATATCGACATGGCCGACCCAGATCGGTGGCCGTTGTTTATCGCTCATGACGTGCCCTCATCTTTTCAGTCAATCCCGCATCGCTACTCCGAGGCGCAGCTTTGCCTCGTCGAGCCTACGATCGGCTTCGGCTGCGCGATGCTCGCACTGCTCGATTTCGAGCATGGCGGAGTATACGTCCGTACCGACCGCCCACTGGCCGATGGACGCTGCCTCGGCGACGTTGTCGCTGACGATGCCGCTCGTATCGCCGCGCAGGATGTCCAGTCGATGTGCGCAGTACTGTTGGCGCCGCCCCATTTCGCAGGTGCAGAACACCGACAGGTTATCGCCGCTCTTGACGAAGGTGACGCGACACTCGACAAGCGTAGGATCGCGCACGTCGAACTCGATGCTCTGACCCATCCCGGATCCTTGGACGCGCAGACGTTACGCGGAGGCGGAATGTTAGCCCAATCCGACGCTGGGGTCGTCACGCTGACTCTATTGTTGGCGTTGCGGCGAGATACAGACAAGTGGTCATGTGCCGTTCGACCCGGCCATCGAAGCGCGCGTCACTGATGCGCATCAACGCCTCCAGCAGCCGGCGGCGTTCATCCTCCGGCAGGCGTTGAATGCTGGAGAAGCCCTCGTACAGGGTGCCGACTTGCACTGTGCTGAGGGTCAGTGTCCAGTGCGACTCGGTGTATTGAGTGTCTTGGAAGCCCGCGGCGCCGAGCGCCTTTTCCCGCTGTAAGCGGTCGAGCGCAAAGGGAATGCCTTGCGCCTCCCCTGACGGGCTGCGCGCAAGCTGCCCGAGTAACGAATGGGTCGCTTCGTGAAATGCATCGTGTCGACCGAGCACTTGAAAGACGTTCCACCAGAGCGCGACGTACCCGCCTGGGCGTAGCAGGTAGAAGATTTTTCTCAGTCCGGCGCTTTGCTCTATCCAGTGAAAGGCGGAGGCCGCCGCCACCAGATCGAAGGCCGCGTGATCGAGCTGTGCATCTTCGAAGCTTGCTCGGATCAGGCGACAGTCGGCCGCGCTGCTGGCGAGAATGGACTCCAGCAACGGCGCAAATCTCGCATCCGGTTCGATCACGATCAGCGGGTCGGCGCCGTGCTCCAGCAGATGACGTGTGGCGAGACCACTACCGGCACCGATCTCGAGGGTCGCCGAGCCATCGACAAGCGCGCTCGAATCCCGCAGTCGTTCGTAGATCCAGGCCGGATATTCTGGCCGGACCGCGTCATAAGCTTTGGGATTCAGGCCGAACAGCGCGCGACCCTCGGATCGGTCGATCGGCCGAGTCACCTCCTTCGGCTGCTACGATGGGTAGGAAACGGGGATGAATGTGTAAAAATTATTGACACTTGAAACCCGGATACTGTCGGAATTCTTTACACATGCGTGGTAATCATCTGGGCAGACCGGCACGGTTGCTGGGTTGCAGGAAGTCGGCACGAATGTTGCTCTATCTCGAACGGGTTTTGTAGTAATGGCGATAATTTCGTCAGCCTGGAGCAGTGGATGAAACAGATACGTGTATCTCTCCCTGAAGGCCTTGTCGACCGTCTTCACCCGAACGTGAAGGAGCGGGATAAGCGCATCCGGTCCGCATTGGAGGAGTATTTATCCATACCCATCCTGGACACCGCTTGGAGCAAACCAACCGCGGATAGACGACGCGCTCGCAGACCGGGACGCGCTGGTTGACCAACGATCCAGGTTAGCAGTTGCGGGGCGATGACGCCCCGTACATCCCCTATACTCGGCTCATGCAGCAGAGCCCGCCGTCGATCCGATCCCCTTTCGCGGCCTCGCCCATCCGTCAGCGCGTTTACCCACCTCGGCGGCGCTGTGGTCCTTGCCGTCGGAGGGGTGCTGCGTGCACGGGGTAAGTCGCCGCGCACCAACGACCCTCAATTTTCGAAACCTGCTGCCATTTGGCGGTACAGGCCGGGAGTGAAACGATGAAACAGTTAATGATTGCAGCCCTGTTGTTGGCCAGCGTGAGCAGCGCGGCACAAGACCCCTTGACGCTCGATGAACTCCTGGGCGAGTTTGGTTGGAGCTTCGAGAGCGCTGAAATCAGAACTCAGAAAGTAGGCAAGGGTCTGTATGTACTTTTCGGGTTGGGTGGCAACATTGCGGTTTCTATCGGCGAACAGGGGGTGTTGGTGGTAGATGATCAGTTCCCCGAGATGATTCCGAAGGTGAACGCCGCGATTCGCGAGATCGGCGGCGGCGAGATCGACTTTGCCATCAACACGCACTGGCACTTCGACCACGCAGAGGGGAACCTGGTGCTTGGTCCGGCGGGGTCCTGGATTATCAGCCAGTCCAATTCACGCGACATGATGCAAGGTACACACCTCATCAATCTCGTCGCCATGTCGTATGAGCAGCAGCGGTACCCGGCTGATGCCCTGCCGGTCATCACTTACGATGATCGCATGCAGATCCACTTCAACGGCGAGCAAATCGATCTACTCCATTTTGGACCGGCCCACACAACCGGTGACACCGCTGTGATCTTCCGCGGCCACAACGCCGTGCATTTTGGGGATGTTTTCAACAACACGGGCTATCCGTTCGTGGATGCCGACAACGGTGGTGACATCGACGGCATGATTGCCTTCTGCAGCGGCGTACTGGATGAACTGACGCCGGATTCGATTGTCATTCCGGGCCACGGCGAAATCTCCGACTACCAGGGCTTGGCCGATTACATCGATATGCTAAAGACGGCGCGTAGTCGCATCGCCAAGCACATGGAAGAAGGCAGTTCGATCGATGCCATTCTTGCGGCGAATCCGTTAGCAGACCTCGACGAGCGTTATGGCGACTCTGCACAATTCATCGATCGGGTGTACACGAGCCTCGCGAAGAAAATGTAGCGGGCGTAAGGGGCCGGGCACGTTGGCCGAGTGCCGGGCCCGGACATGTGTTTCTATGCCTTTGATAGCGCCAGCGGATAGACAATCTCATCCAGTCGTTCGGCCAGCCGGGCCAATACCGTGATGTCAGGGAGACTGGGAAAATCGGTATCGGCCTTTACGACGTTGATGTACTGGAACTCACGGTACCTGTGGTAAATGTGCGCGTCCGCAATCGCGTGCTCGCGCGAAGGCGTGGGTTTCACCGAGACGTTTTTGAGCCCCGAAGCTTTCGCGTCCCTCCACAGCTTGGCGAGATGGTGTCCGTATTTGTCTTTGATTTCCTTGGTGCCAAGACCTTGGCTCACCCAGATAAACGCCTTCAGAGACGACTCGATTGAGTGACAGTACAAGGAGTAAGGGACGGGATTGAACCGACCGGTCGAACCCGCGTTCCTCACCAGTCGTGCGGCGTCCAAGTAGTAACGGGCATACAGGGCGAACCCGAACCCGCTGAGCCCCACACTGCCCGTGCCCGGCGTGACCACAGTGTTAACCACGTTCTTGACCCCTGACCCGCCGTGACGGTTAGAATAACCCACGCAAGCGTGCTCAAGTCAGTTCCTTGGTTCAGGATGGGGTACGGAGTATCTGCATGCGGTGTGGCGAAGGATGAAACCACCGAACCTCGATGGTGTCTGATGAAATAGCCATGATTCACTTTTTTCCAAAGGGTGAGTCGTGGTTAGGGCCTCATCGCTATCTCCTTCCCCTCCCAGCGGTGGGGTCCGCAGCTCTGGCGAACCTCCGGGTGACAGAACGCTGGGTGTGCATAGCCGTATCCGCCCACGACCTAGGTCCGTCTTGGATGGACCTTCCTCATGGCTTCCCCCTAGAAGCCATCCTCTCAGCTTTCCAGTGGTCCGGAAATCCCCAGGCAGGTCAGCACCTCAACGTAGTTGGCCTTAGGTCAGCTTGTGGGCCCAACGGGTACCGCGGCTACGGCTTGTGATCGTCAGGGCCTCCGCCCGAGCGAGACGATCGAAACAGCCCGCGCACTCACGATCGCGACTCCGCGTTCGTTATCGTGTGTTGGGTATCTCGAGCGTCGCCGCGTCGATTCCTGCGACGGGCGTAGGTTATGACGGCTTCCGGCTGCTCGATCTTGCCTTTGAGCGCCGCAACGAGCGCATCCTCGGCCTCGATGAAAACGTGATCCGTCTTCCCTTTGAGTTTCAGCCCGACAGCGAACTGCGAGAACATTTGCCCCTCCAATCCAGGCACATGAGTCATTCTCGTTCGCGTCCGCCCCACCACACCTTTGTGTGTCCAGTAGCAATTTGTCAGATGCCGATGCTCAATTCGTCCATCTTTTTTGCTAAGTCAAAGTCTTTGTATGAAATTCCGGATACATCGTGAGTGGCTAATTGAACCTTTACGGTGCTATACACATTGAACCACTCTGGATGGTGATTTACTTCTTCAGCATATACTGCCGTGCTAGACATAAATCCGAACGCTTCAACGAAATCCTTGAACTTGTAAGTCTTAGTAAGTTTATCGTTCTCAAGAACCCAAACATTCTCGAGGTTTGAGTTCAGGGTTTGCAAATTCTCTTGTATCTCTGATTCGTTGAGTTTTTTGAGATCCATTTTGGTTCCAATTATTTGATCTGTCGTTTAGCTACCTTAGGCGATCGATGAATTGCTTGTAGATGGCCGGGATAGCACGAATGCGCTCAGCTCGTCGGCGGATTCCGCAGCGCGTCCTCAACCGCGTCCAGCACCGCATCCTGCCCGCCCGGCAGTTCCGCTGTGAAACCCGCACGCGCCAGGTAGGCGGGGAGTCCGTCGCGCAGCTCGGAGAGCGTCCAGTCGACAGGGCTCCCAGCAGCCTCGATTTTCTGGATCACCTCGTTTCCGTTTGGGTCCACGTGCCAATGTGGGCCCTTGGCAAAACAGTCGAAGCGAAGCAGCTCGCGCCCCCCGGACCCGTCGCATATCCGCAAGGTGGGTCCGCCATCCGCACCCACCGCCCTATGCTCCACCACGAAACGAATCGGACCGAGATCGAAGGTCGTCATGGGGCGGAGTGTATCACCGAGACAGTCCCGTGCGGCATGCGAGTAGGCTTGCGGTAGCGATGGCGTATGGCCATTGTTTCAATCTATCAGCGATGCCAGCGACAAAACAGCCTGCCCACATCTCCCGTAATCTGAAAGTATTCGCGCTCCCAATAACCTTGGAGCTAGCCAATGCAGATACCTGAGGGATTCAAACCTGTGAAGTCGGGAACCCCGTTTGTCGATTTGGCCGGACCTTTCTATTTCAAAGAAGAAGGCTCGGTCGTTGCGATTGGGTTGTTGCTTGAAGAAAAGCATTGCAACTCCGCCGGAACCGCACACGGTGGGTTGATCGCCACGATGGCTGACATTGCACTAGGAAACAGCATTGGGCATGCGAGCATTTCGGATGAAGAACGCCAACGATGGCGATGCACTGGCAAACTCAATCGCGAGCCTGTACCACGCGTTACAGTCACCATGACTACCGACTATTCTGGATCGGCGATGATGGCCGAATGGTGACGGTCAAAATGGCGCGCTATTGAGCCAAGAGATTCGCCCTTCCTCCGGCGATCCCACACCAACGCCTTGATCAAGCAGGCTCACCAACTCCCGAAGGAGCTGTACAAGTCGCTCACCTGGGATCGTGGATCCGAGATGGCCGATCACCTTAGGTTCACACTTGCCACCGACATCCAGGTGTACTTCTGTGATCCGCAAAGCCCTTGGCAACGTGGGTCCAACGAAAACACCAATGGCCTGCTCCGGCAGTATTTTCCGAAGGGTACGGACTTG
>SMWF01000063.1 GCA_004357385.1 Gammaproteobacteria bacterium
ACTTCGACCAGATCATTCTCACCATCACGAGAGCCGAGTTGTTGGGCGGCGGCGATCCGGTGGTCGTGTTCGAGGGCAGCCGGACGTTCGACCTGCTCGCACTGCAGCACTTTTACGACATGCTGGCGGTCTCCGGCGAGGTGCCGTTTGGCACTTACCAAGATTCGGCTCACGCTTTCCGATATCACACTGGTCATAGAAGATGACCACGGCAACGTCGACGAGATCCACCCGGCTCTACCGGCCAACGGGAAGCTCGATCTGAACCCCAGATCGCCGTTCACCGTGGCGCCTGATGTCGCGATCTTGATCGGGATCGACGTCGACGCGAAGTCGATTCACATCCAGGAGACCGGCAGCGGCAAATACCAGTTCAGGCCGGTAGTGTTTGTCGAAATCTCGGAACGTCAGCTCAACGGCGGCCTGGTGCGGATACACGGGACCATCGGTGAGATCGTCCAAGAGCGCTCGTTCTTCGAGCTGTGTGAAACGGATGTGTTTGTCGACTCCGACCGGGACGGTTGCATCACGGTCAATGTGTTCGGTGATGAGGTGAGCATCTTCGACGCCAACGGCGACACCGTCGAGTTCTCAGAACTGCAAACCGGCAACGAAGCGACGGTGCTTGGGATCGCCGTCGTTTCGACCGACGGCACCGGCGACGACTCCGACAGCGATTCCGATTCCGATGGTGACTCGGACTCCGACAGCGATCAACGCGGCGACATTCGTATCGTGCAGATCGACGCGATCATCATCGAACTCGGACCCGAGGGAACGTTCACGCAACTGGACGGCCTGGTACTGACCGAGGTAGATCAACAAAGCGGGTTCGAATTCGAGATCGGCCCGGGCCAGGGGTTCACGGCCGGTGCTACAGTCACCGTCCTCGTACAAGACGCAACGAAGATCGTCTCCGACCAGTTCCTCTCGCTGGACACCGACGCCATACAGCCAGGCGCCCTGGCCTCCATCGAGGGCGTACTGGAGCTGTCCAATGATGTCGCGGATGTGCTGAAAGCCGCGCTCATCATCATCCGTGAGGAGGGCGAAGATCTGGAGCGGCTCGTGGGTCTCATTCTGGAGGTGAGCGAATCGGCACCCACGTTCCAGCTTGCCGCCCCCGGGGGCGACCGCTGCATCGAAACCGATGCGCAGTCCCGATTCTTTCTGATTCGTACCGACGATGAGGGAATGGAGACGGTCCAGATCGATTTCGCCGACCTGGAACCGGGGCTCGAAGCCACCGTGTTTGGCGAGTCCGACCTCGACGGATGCTTCAATGGGGCGATCGTGATCACCGCGGAGTCGGACGAGGTGTAGCTGCGCTCAGAAACGGGCGCGTCGCAACGGCTGGGGTGGTCTTAGATCCCCAGGTCCAGCAGGTTGTAGTCCTTGAGGTCCACGCTCGTCGCTGACCACCGATACTGATGCTCGTCTCCCGCGAAAGGTGCGTAGCGAAAGGTTTGTTCGTCTGGAAACCGCTGCCGCCGGGCATCGATCGCGTACATGATCAACTGCGAACGTTCGCGGATGCGTTGCTCGTCGTACACCGCGACCGGGTTGTGCACGCCACCGGCCGTGACGCCGAGAACGGAGGTGCGCCGATGAAACCCGAAGTTGATCGTCACGCGCACATCTTTGCTGGTATTCGCGAAGGAGCCGTGAATCACCTGACGGTTGCAGATGGCGACGTCGCCCGGGCCGCAGATCAGAGGTGCTGCGTCGGGCAGCCGATCCGAACCGGCAGCTTCAACCATCGCTTTGATGTCCGCTTTGCCGGTTCTGTGCGATCCGGGCACAAGCCACAGGCCGTTCGTGGAGTTGCAGCCGTAAAGCTGCGCCATGAAATTGAAACCGTGGGTATCCGCGTCCAGCGCCGGGTCGTCCCAGTGGGTCCAACCGTCCTGGTGCCATGCGACCGGGCCACCCAGGCCAGGCTGTTTGATCCACACCGCTTCGTTGAATGGCGTGAAGTCCGCACCGTTGATCGCTGCGGCAACGGCCAGCAACTGCGGATGACCGTACAAGCGTAGACATGCATCGGAAAACTGAAGCGAACCGAGCACCAGCTGGACAACGTGTTCCGGCGCGTTCTTCGGCGGCGCGGGCTCGATCATCTTCGCGGGATGCCGGCCGTGGGCATAGTCGGTGCCGCCCACGGGGTCGCTGAGCGGTCGTACCCAGCTCACGGTCGGAGCCCGGCAGTCCGCGCCAAGCGCTGGACGGCCCTGACGGTCGACTTTTGCACCTTTGGCCACCGGTGCACGCGCCAGCATCTGCGCGACGTCCCGCTCGATGTCGCGAAGTTCGTCCGCGCCGAGCACGCCTTCGAAGATGTAGAAACCGCAGCGTGAGTACGCTTCCTGAATGGCGCGGTCGAGGTTGCCGTCGTCGGTGAAAAGAAGTGGTCCCCGATTACGCAGCGCCCCGGCGCGCGCCTCGCCCTGCTCGCGATAGCGGGCCATGGCCGGTTCGTCAGGCCCATAGTCGACGATGGGTACCTCTGTGAGTGGCAGGTTCGCCATCGGATTCGCTCCTCCGCGTCGACGTCCGGGTCCCTGCCTGCCTTATACCACTTCTCGGCACACTGCGGCTTCACAGCGACACTTGACTCCTGCTATAAGGGGCGTCCGCCGTCAGGATTTCACCATGGTCTCAGCTCGACGACTGCTGCACACCAGCGGCGCGTTCAAGATGATGCGTGGTCAACTCATCGACCCGGTCATCGCCTACGAAACCTGGGGACACCAGAGTCGTGATCGTGACAATACGGTACTGATCTTTACCGGACTCTCGCCCAGTGCACACGTCGCATCATCACCCGAGGATACGAGTGCCGGCTGGTGGGAAGACATGGTCGGACCCGACAAGCCCATCGACACGAATCGCTATTTTGTGGTTTGCATCAATTCGATCGGCTCCTGTTTCGGCTCCACCGGACCGGCCTCGGTCGATCCGCAAACCGGCGAACCCTACCGCCTGACGTTTCCCGTGTTATGCGTCGAGGATATCGCCAAGGCGGGCGCTGAGGTAATTCGCTCGCTGGGCATCGAGTCTGTGTTTGCCACTGTGGGTGCCTCCATGGGCGGAATGACGGCCCTTGCGTTCTGCATGTTGTTCCCGGACATGAGCCGAGCGCTGGTGAGCATCTCCTCGGCCAGTCGCGCCCTGCCCTTCTCCATCGCGCTGCGCTCGCTGCAACGCGAAATGATTCACAAGGACCCGGCCTGGAACCAGGGCAACTATGCGGCCGAACGCAGCCCCGTGGTGGGCATGCGATTGGCCCGCAAGCTGGGCATGATCACCTACCGTTCCTCCCAGGAGTGGGAACAACGGTTCGGTCGCGAGCGCGCCACCGACGAGACCTTGAAGGCCGGCCCGTTCGGCATCGATTTCGAGGTCGAGTCGTACCTCGAAGCGCACGCCAACAAATTCATCGGCGCGTTCGACGCGAACTGTTACCTCTATCTGTCCCGCGCGATGGACCTGTTCGATGCGGCCGACCACGGCGGTCAGGTCGCCGACGGGCTCGCGAGGGTGAGCGTAGACCGGGCCCTGGTCATTGGCGTCGAGACCGACTTTCTTTTCCCGTTGCATCAACAGCGCGAATTGGCCGATGGGCTGGGCAATACTGTTGCCGAAGTAGATTTCAGACCACTTGCGTCAATCCAGGGTCACGATTCGTTTCTGGTGGATATGGATCGCTTCAGGCCGGCTATCGCCAGTTTTTTCTAGCGATACTCAGCCGAGGAGCTGTAGGTAGGCCTGGTGTTGATCGTCGCGCACATCGATCTTGCCGATCGCGGCAGCCGAGAATCCGGCGTCCAGCAATGCCCGAAGGCAGGCGTCCGCCCCGGCGGCGTCCACCCCGGCAAGCAACCCACCCGCCGTCTGTGGATCGGCCAACACTCTTACCCGGGACTCGGTCGGCGAGCAGCCCTCGAAACGGCAATCGGCAAAGATCTGCTCGTTGTTTGCCTGCAGCGAACTCGCCTCTCCAGCATCGAACAACTCGAGCGCTCCCTGCAGATGCGGGATGGCGCTAACATCCAGGCGAGCGCTGAGTTTTGCCGCACGCAGCATCTCACCAAGGTGTCCCAACAAACCGAACCCCGTGACATCGGTGCAACCGGCGGCGCCGTGGGCACGTATGATCTGCGCGGCCTTCGCATTTGATTGGTCCATGCAATTCACCGCCGCTGCGATGCACTGCGAACGCGCCTTGCCTACCATGTTGGCAGCGAGCAACACTCCGGTACCGAGCGGCTTGGTGAGCAGCAACACGTCGCCATCGCGCAATCCTCCCTTGGTCATGGGCTTGTCAACCAGGCTGCCCGTCACCGCAAACCCGAGCGAAGTTTCCGCCCCTTCGCTCGAGTGTCCGCCGGCCAGCGCCACGCCCTGCTCATTCAGCACATCCACCGCGCCCCTCATCAGCAGATACAGGTCGTCCTCCATGAGTTGCTCGGCCATCAACTGCACCGTCACGATGGCCAGCGCCGCGACCGGTTGGGCGCCCATTGCAAAGATGTCATTGAGGCTGTGGTGCGTCGCGATGCGGCCGAACAGATAGGGGTCGTCGATCATGCTTCGGAAGCTGTCGACGCTGATGACGATCTGCGAACCGTTGCCCTTCAACAAGGCCGCATCGTCACCAATGCCGACATCGACATCCGGATGGGCCGTCGTTGGTAATTTCCGCAACACCCGGGTCAACATGTCTGCGCCCAACTTCGATCCGCAACCGCCGCAACGCATCGAATCGGGCAGATCATCCTGGAGTGCGGGCGCGACCGTTGGCGCCGCCGTAACCATGTCGGGAAGTTCCTGGAACCGGCGCATGAACCGTCGATCGATCCAGTCCTTCCAGCGCCACACCCACGCGCCGGTGGCAAACCAGTCTCCCCGCGACGCCGTGGCCACGCGACCGCCTTCCGAGATCAAGCTTAGAAAGCGTGTCTGCGCGCGGAAGCGCCGCAAACGACGCCCCTCCAGCGTACGGATCAGGTTGTCCGCCAGGGCGGGACCTTGGCGCACGGCGAACACACCTGACTTGGGTCGTAGCTGGTCGGTTACACCGGCAACATCGCCGGTGGAAAAGACCGTGTCGTGCGAGGTCGAGCGAAGAAAATCGTCAACCAGAATGAAGCCCTGCTCGTTCACTGCCAGCCCGCTACGACGCGGCCATTCCGGCGCTTCGACTCCCGTCACCCAGAACACCTCGTCTGCATCGATAGATTCATCGGTGGTGCTCTCCAGTCGGCCTCCGGCCACCCGGCGGACATCGAAGTTGCGCTCGACGCGGATGCCCCGCGAAGCGAACAGCTGCTCGAAGTGGGTCTGCACGCGCTGATTGTGCCCCGCGAGCAGGCGCTCCGACGCAGTGGCCAGGGTTACCCTCAGGTCGCCGATGCCCCCCAGCACGAAGTGCACGGCCAGCGCCAACTCGACCCCGCCGGCGCCCCCACCCACGATAGCAATGTGAACTGACTCGCCGCTGCGCAATCTGGATTCGGAACTGGTGCGTATCGCATTCCAGTGCGGCAGGAACCGACCGATGGGCTTGACGGGAACGACCCCGGTATCAATCTCCACACCACTGAACCCGGGCGTCGCGCCGCAGTTGATCGATACCACGTCGTATCGGAAGTCAGGATGATCCAGGAGCTGGATGGTCTGCCCATCCGGGTCGAGCCCCGACACTTCGTCGGCGATGAATCGAGCGCCCGCGGCCTGCGCCAGAGGCCCGAGATCGATGTGAATCTGATCAAAGGTGTAGTGTCCGGCGATGTGCCCGGGCAGCATTCCCGAATAGGGCGTATGCGACTCACGCGCAATGACCGTGGTGCGAATCCCGGGAGGTGGTGCCATGGCAAGCCGCTTCAACACCTGCACATGACTGTGGCCGCCGCCAATCAGAACAAGCTCGCGTACCGGCGGCGCGAGGGTGGGCGTCAAGGCGTATTCAATCGAGCGAGGTCATTCGTCGTCGAATTCCAGATAATCGAGGTCCTCACTCAAACGTCGCTGTTCGTCACGCACTTCGAGGGCGCGTCGTATCTCCAACGCGCGCGCTGCTATTTCCTTCGGGCTCGCATCGAGTTCCTCGTCCAGATCGACCTCGTCGTCGTCAAAATCGTCCGAATCGTTCTCGGACAAGGACACGTCATAGTCGTCTTCGACTTCGTCATCCTTGACATCGTCGTCTTCGATTTCGCCGGCCATCCCTCAAAGACTCCAACGCGACGCCTGCCGCAGAGAGATGCAGGGCAGGCATCCGGGTCGCATCGCTGGTGTTTTTATGCCCGGATTGGAACGCTGTCAAGCATAGCGTTCACATCGCTTCGACGACCGTGCTATTTTTGAATCCGTAGCGAACCCACCGCGTGGATTTACATGAGCTATCTGCTCGAGGACATTCGGGTCATCGATGCCGCCTCCTACCTTGCGGGACCCGGCGCCGCCACCGTGCTCGCCGACTACGGCGCGGACGTGATCAAGATCGAACCGCCCCAGGGCGATGGATACAGGACACTGGTCGGTAACTATCCCGTCGGGTATCACTGGCTGTTGACCTCGCGCAACAAACGCAGCCTGGCGTTGGACCTGTCGCGGGAGGAGGGACGCGCAGTCCTGCATCATCTGATCGAGGCAGCCGATGTTTTCCTGACGAATTTCGTCGGGGCGCAATTGGATCGCTACGCGCTGGGCTACGAGACCCTTAAAGCGCTCAACCCGCGGCTGATCTATGCTCATCTTACGGGCTATGGTACCGAAGGCCCGGACAAGGCCCGTCGCGCCTTCGATGTCACCGCGTGGTGGGCGCGCTCGGGGATGATGGAATTCATTCGCGACCCGGGCCAGACACCGCTGTCGGCGGCCCCGGGCATGGGTGACCACGCCACCGCAACCGCCCTGTTCGGTGCCATCATGGCCGGTCTGTACCGGCGTGAACGCAACGGAGAAGGAAGCTACGTTGCCACGTCGCTGATCGCCAACGGGGCCTGGGCCAACGGCATGGCCTTGCAGGGCATCTACGCCGGCGCCGATCTCGGCACGCATCGTCAGGAGAAAGGCTGGGTCAGCCCGTTCACCTCGATCTACCAGACGCGCGACGGCGAGTATCTGGTGTTCGCCATCATCAATCCGGCGCGCGAATGGGAGCCGCTATGCAGGGCCCTCGATCGCCTGGAATGGCTGGACGATCCTCGCTTTGACCTCGCCGTGGTCATGAAACACCGCCTCGAACTGCGCGATCTGATCGCCGCGCGGGTTGCCGAACTCGACCGCACTGCCATCGTGGAACTGCTGGATCGCCACGACATCACCTACAGCCGGGTCATGCCGATGGCGGAAGTGGCCCATGATGAACACCTGATCGCCAACGGAATCGTCGTTCCGACCCATGATCCGGGCGAGGACTACCAATGGACGATCGCCAGCCCAATCACCATCGCGGAAGAGCCCAAGAAACCGCCCAGGCGGGCGCCTGATGTCGGGGCGCATAGCATTGAGGTGCTACGCGAATCCGGGTTCGAGCAAGCGCAGATCGATGCACTGATTGCCAATGGAACGGTAATAGCGGCCGCGGACTAACCCGGGGAGATCAGATGTACGAGCAACACAAAGAGGCCTGGCAGGAACTCACCGCGCCTGGCGCTCCGTTCGAAGTGGAAGAGATCGACGTCCGCGGCGTCACGATCAAGTCCTATGCCGCCGCACCGGGCAGCCTGAGGGACGTGTGGCTGGCATCGGCCGCCTTTGCCGAAAACGACTACCTGGTCTATCAGGAGGAACGGTGGACCTACGCAGACGCCCATCGCGATGTGGCTTCCATCGCCAACTGGCTGATCGCCGAAGGCGTCGGCCCGGGCGATTACGTGGCAATCGCCATGCGCAACTACCCGGAATGGCTGCTGAGCTATTGGGCCACCCTGTCCATCGGCGCAGTAGTCGTAGGGATGAACGCCTGGTGGATCGGCCCGGAGATGGTCTATGGGCTGAACGATTGTGCACCCAAGGTGGTGATCTGCGACGAGGAACGCATGCACAGGATTCTCGAGCATCGCAATGAGATTCCCGAGCTGGTAATCACCAGCGTGCGGCTACCAAAGGGCGCGCCCGACGGCGTGGTGCCCTGGCACACGGTGATCGAGTTCGGCGGTACGCTCCCGGACGCCACGATCGACCCAGACAGCGATGCGTGCATCTTCTATACCTCCGGCACCACCGGCGCGCCGAAAGGTGCGCAGCTCACTCACCGGGGTTGCGTCGCCAACCTCATGAGCCTGGGGTTTGCCGCGAATCTGGCGCGCCTGACGGCGGAGAAACGCACGGGCGAAGTGGCACCCCCAGCGGCCCCAGGAGCAGCGCTGGTCACGACGCCATTGTTTCACGTCACAGCCAACAATTGCGTCGCGCACGGGGCTACGCTCGGCGGGGGCAAACTGGTTCATATGTACCGCTGGGATGCGGGTGATGCCTTGCGTCTGATCGAGCAGGAGCGCATTACCGCAATGACCGGCGTTCCGGTGATGGCGCGCGAGGTGATTTCCCACCCGGACTTCGCCAGTACGGACACCTCGAGTTTGCAGTCGCTTGGCGGCGGCGGCGCGCAACTGCAACCTGATCTGGTCGCCAAAATCGACGAAGCGACGCCAACAGCGCGCCCCAACACCGGCTACGGCATGACCGAGACCTGCGGCATCATCACGTCCATCAGCGGTGACTTCTTCGTCGATCGACCCGACAGCGCCGGGCCCGCGATGCCGGTGTACGACATCAAATGCGTGGATGAACAAGGCAACACCGTGCCCGACGGTGAGGTGGGTGAGCTGTGGGTGAAAGGCGCCCAGGTGATCCGCGGTTACCTGAACCAGGAGGACGCAACCGCCGAAGCAATCACCGACGGTTGGTTGCATACCGGGGACATCGCCCGGCTCGATGAGGACAGTTTTATCTACATCGTCGACCGGATCAAGGACATGGTCTTGCGAGGCGGCGAAAACGTCTACTGCGCGGAAGTCGAAGCCGCGCTGTTCGAGCATGAATCGGTGGTCGAATGTGCCGTATTCAGCGTGCCGGACGACCGCCTCGGAGAGGAAGTCGGTGCGGCAGTGGTGCTGCGCGAAGGCCATGAACTTGCCGCGGACAGCCTCCGCGGTCACTGCGCCAGCCTGATCTCCCAGCACAAAATCCCGCGCTACATCTGGTTCATGGAGGGCGAATTACCACGCAACGCCAGTGGCAAATTCGTCAAAGGCGAGCTGCGCGACACGCTCGACCTCGCGGACGCCGTCTGAGCACAACAGCATGTGGGCGATCATAGGTACGGCCGTGCTGTCCGCCTTGCTGACCACAACCCTACTGTGCGCGCTTGCCTGGTATGCGTATCAGCATCGCGTGCGCGGCCTCATCGAAGCTGAAATGCAGCGCCGCGTGGACCAGTATGGCGAAGTCCTGGAGCAACGGGTGCGCAGCGGCATCGTCAAGGCGGTCGACGACGTGACTTCCGTGGAAGCGCTGCAGAAGTCCGTGACGAAAAGCCAGGACACCTTCCTGAATGCGCTGTTCGGCGTTCGTCCGAAGCGCGACTGAATCAGCCGATCGACACCGCGCGCTCCGAATAGCGCTGCGCCAGCTCCCCGATGCGCGGCGAGATCTTCAGTTTGTGGGGGCTGTAGTTCGGCAGGTAAGTCACGACGAACTGTGCAAACGCGGCCGCCAGCGCCAGTACTTTCATGGACCGTTTCATCCGGTAGCGCGGTCCATAGCGCAGGGTATCGATCCGCGACATCAACGTGGCGGTCTTCCAGATGAACCTGAACACGTGCCACTGCGCGATCCAGCACATCTTCACGCGATAGAGGTAGTCGCCGTAGAGGTGTTGGTAGATGTCGAAGGCCACGGTGCGGTGTTCGATCTCTTCGGTCATGTGCCAACGCAACAGATCGGCGATCTTCTGATCGACGGAAGGGTCATCGTACATTCCGCCGTTGAGCATGGCCGCGGCGCCCTGGGTGGTGTAGGACTCGAACCCTTCGACGAATCCGACGCTGTACTTCAGCGGCTTGTCCTGCAGAAAGTGCTGAAATTCGGCTGCACAGCGCGCCTCGATCTCTGCCAGACCCGGGTAGTCACGCGCGTGCACCACGGCATTGAACTTCTCGTGCTGCTTGTAATGCTGTGCTTCCTGGCGACAGAACTTATCGAGCGTTTCGGCAACCGTGGGATCCGTCACCAGGGGCGACGCCTTGCGCAACGCTTTGATCAGGAACGGTTCCAGATACGGCAGGTACAGCGACAATCCCGTGATGAAGTAAGACCGGGTTGGGTCACCCATCCAGAGGGGATCGAACTCCTCCACGGTGGGAAATTCCAACTCCATGTGGCGCACTGTTATGGGCAGATCGATCGGCAGATCCATGGCGCAACCTCCGTGAGGTTCGTCCGTAAGATTCGGACAGACGATTAGATCACTCGTTGGCGCCGTTGTCGCGCGCCGGGCGGCGCTCTGCAAGGCTATCGGCAGTCACAACCCCATGGCGCATGAATCCATCGATTGCGGCCGCAACGCCTTCGGGTTCGTGAACCGCAAGCTCGTGCCCGGCCCGGGAGAACACCTGCAGCGTTGCATTTGGCAGACGATTGAAGTCCGCCAGATTGGCCGCCAGCAGCGAGTCCACGGCACCCGCCAGAACGAGGGTGGGTGTATCCAGATCGGCCAGCCGATCGCCGACCCGCAACTGCGCGAACGACTCCGCGCCCTGCACATAATGGCCCTCCGAGACCGCCAGTATCTGATCGATGCGGCTGTTGAACCAGGCGTCCGTCTCGACGTCGGGTCGGAACCGCGTGGCGACGTATTCGGCCATGTAGGAGGCTCGATCGCCGCGGCGGCGCCGGTCGATGAGAAACTCGCGCACCTCCTGAGTCGGCAGCGGATAACCGTCCGATGGAACCGATGCCATGAGAATCAACCGCTCGACGCGCTGGGGGTACTCCAGTGCAAGCACGTAGCCGATGCCGCCACCCATGCTGTGGCCGGCAAAGCTGAAGCGCGACAATCCCAGATGGTCGGCCATGCTGATGACATCGGCGGCGTATTGCTCCAGGGAATAACCGTCCACCGTGTGTTCGCTGTCGCCGGTGCCGCGACATTCCATCAGAATCACCTGATAGCCTTCCCTCAGCAGCGCCGCAGCCGGTTCCCAATGGATGCGCGACGCGGTATAGCCGTGGTGCAGCAACAGCGGTTCGCCTTCGCCTTGGACGTCGTACCATAAGCGCGCGCCGTTGATCGTCGCGTGAGCCATCCCAAACTTTCTCCGTTTCCACCGGACACGACCGGATCCGACCGGAGTCGGCTGGTCAATGAGGGCGCGATTCTGCAATGATGCGCCAAGGAACGCCACCAGGCATCGAGCGATGATCGAACACATTCCCTTCGGCCGCACGGGCCACAACAGCAGTCGGACGATCTTCGGCGCGGCAGCACTTGGGGCGATGTCCCAGGATCGAGCCAACAGCGTGCTCGAGTTGCTGCCGAGCTACGGCGTGAATCACATCGACACGGCCGCAAGCTATGGCGATTCGGAACTGCGCCTGGCGCCCTGGCTTGCGAACCACCGGGACAGCGTGTTTCTCGCCACCAAGACCGGGGATCGCACCGCAGAGGGCGCCCGGGAGTCGTTACGCCAGTCGCTTGAACGTCTGGACGTCGCCCAGGTCGATCTCATTCAGATGCACAACCTGGTCGACGAAGCCGAATGGCAGACGGCCATGGGCCCGGGCGGTGCGCTGGAAGCGCTGATCGCGGCACGCGAAGCGGGACTGGTTCGGTTCATCGGCGTCACCGGACACGGCACGCGTGTTGCCGAGATGCACCTGCGGAGCCTGGAGCGGTTCGATTTCGATTCCGTACTGTTGCCGTACAACTTCTCGATGATGCAGCAACCCGAGTACGCAGCAGACTTCGAAGCGTTGCTGACGCTTTGCCAGCAACGCGAGGTAGCCGTTCAGACCATCAAATCGATCGCCAGACGTCGCTGGACCGATCAGGACGAGGACAAGCGCTTCAGTTGGTACATGCCTCTTCGTGAACCCCAGGCATTGCGCCGCGCGGTCCATTACGTGCTCGCCCGCCCGGGGTTGTTTCTGAACACGTCGAGCGACGCGACCCTTCTGGGCGAGACGCTAACCGCCGCCGCCGAGTCAGAGGCGGCGCCTGACGACCAGACACTGATGCGTGACATTGCTCGCATGGGCATCGAGCCGTTGTTCGTACGCGGCATCAGCGACTCGGTCTGACGCACACCGGCGTGGCTATGGAGTAACGATGTTGAACGGGCCGGCCTGACGATCCAGCAGCAGGAAAAAGCTGATCAAGTCGGTCACGCTGCCATCGACCTCGAGCTCATCGGAGAACAACGTTTCACGAAGACCTGCAGCACCCGTCACCAGCCGAAGAAAAAGTGATCGCGTCAGGGTGAGCGTCGCGCTCGCAACCGGATCGGCCCTACCCTGACGGTGGTGCAGCACCGCGTTCTCGACCGTCAGGACGTGGGTTTCCTCGAGGTCGCTAAACACGACGTTGATGGTCACCTCGACGCCGTCCGCCTTTCGTCCGTCGATGCGGGTTGCCATCGAGTCCAGGAACGACGCGATCGGAATGCGCGCGAGCAAGCCGCCGGCATCCGCCAGGTTCACCTCACTGGCGGCTGGGCCGTGCCGAAGCTCATAGGCCCCCGTCAGGTAGACGTCCCGCCACGGGCCGGATTCCGCCTGGTAGCCCAGCTGATCGTAGCTGCGCGCCAATAGCGCGCGCGCCGCCACGTTATCCGGGTCGGCAAACACGAGGTGATTGACGACCTGGGCAACCCAACGGTAGTCACCTTCCGCGTAGGCCTCCTCGGCGTTTGCGAGTAACTCATCCGCGCCACCCATGAACTCGACGTAGCGACGCCCTGCCCGTTCCGGCGGCAGCGGGTCGAGGTGAGCGGGCACGCCGTCATACCAGCCGAAATAGAATTGATAGACGGCCTTCGCGTTGTGCCGGGGCGTTCCGTAGTAGCCCCGCACGGCAAACTCGCCGCGCAACGATTCAGGCAACTCGATCGCCTCTGCGATCTCGGCGGATGTCAGACCCTGGTTGGCCATGCGCAGGGTCTGATCGTGAATGTACTTATACACGTCCCGCTGCTTTTTCATGTAGGCCACGATTTCCGCCGTGCCCCAGACGGGCCAGTGGTGGCTACCGAAATAACTCGTCGCCCGTTGGCCGAACAGGCTCAGAGCCTCATCGATGTAGTTGCTCCAACGCAAGGCATCGCGGACCTTGGCGCCCCGCAGGGTGTACACGTTGTGCAGGTTGCGAGACAGCACTTCGGCGCCACAGAACGCCCCCAGGTCCGGCAGATAGAACGTGAATTCAGCCGGTGCTTCGGATCCTGGCGCGAACTGGAACTCGAAGCGCACGCCATCGAGGGTCATCCGCTGGACCGTATGGTCGATGACGTCGGTCGGCGCGAGAATCGAAATCCGGCCATTGGCCGCCGGTTCCTTTCCAAGCCCCGTATCGACGTGCCCGCGGACCGAGCGCGACAGCGGCCGCCCGTACATCAATGCGGCCCGCCGGGTCATCGCCGGGCCGGCGATGACATTTTCGCTGACGGCTTCGTGCAGGAATCCTTCGGGTGCCACGATGCGCACGGCGCTGCGTTCTTCGGGCGTCAGAACCCCGTCAATGCCACCAAAGTGATCGACGTGACTGTGCGTGAACAGTACGGCGACCACGGGTTTCGACGGCAGGTGCGCGCGGGCAAACTCCAGTGCGGCCGCTACGGTTTCCTGCATGGTCAACGGATCGACCAGAATCCAGCCGGTCTCGCCGACGATGATCGTCAGGTTCGCCAGATCGTAGCCACGAACCTGGTAGACACCGGCCGTTACTTCGTACAGCCCGTGCAGTCCGTTCAAGCGCGCCTGGCGCCAGAGGCTGGGATTGACGCTTTCGGGTGCCGCGCCGGTGACAAACGCGTATTGGTCCTGATCCCAGACCACCCGACCGTCGTCGCGGGTTATGCGTAGCGATTCAGATCTCGCGATCAAGCCGCGTTCGGCGTTGGCAAAGTCGGCCGGATCGTCCAGATCGAGCAGACCCTCGAGTGCCCTGTTGGCCCTCACTGTGTGCTGCGTGGGCGCGCTATGTCCGAACGCGTCCGCATCCGCAGAACGCGGCACGCTCACCGTGCGTTCGCAGCCGACAAGCAGACACGCCACCACCACAATCGCCGCCCTGATCATTGCGCTTCCCCTTTGGAAACCGACACGAAACGGTTCAGTGTCGACCTGCGCTCGCCGTCTGACAACCTCCCACCGGACGAAACCAGACCAGACCCGTCGCGCATGCTAACCTCGACCAATGACTTGGCTCACGGGGAACGACAGCGCGCCTTCTGCGCTCGAGGGCCTGCTGGGCCTGCGTCCCGAACTGTTGTCACGCTATCGGGCGTTTTACGCGACCTTCTGGGAGGACGGGCTGGTACCGCCGCGCACGCTGGAATTGTGCAGGCTGCGGATCGCCGCCATTCACGAGTGCGAAGCTGAATGGCTGATTCGTGACACAGCCGTCGGGCTGGCCGATGAAGAACTCGCCCAGTTGCGGTCCGGTGGGTTCGACGGGTTTTCCAAAGACGAACAGGCGGCTCTCGCAGTTGCTGAGCAGATCCCCCACCAGCACCACCAGATCAGCGACGCGGACATCCAGGTGCTGGAGAACATGCTCGCCCCGGCCGGCGCGGTATCACTGTTGACGGCCCTTGCATTCTTCGATGTAGCCAGCCGCCTTAAGCTGGTGCTGGGAGTGCCGGAAACACCAACGGAGCTCGCGCACGCGCCCCTGGATGGCGGGGCATTGCCGTGAAGCGATTCGAGGGCAAAGTCATCACCGTGACCGGCGCCACATCGGGTCTTGGCCGAAACGCTGCGGTCGCGTTCGCGGCCGAGGGCGCCAAGGTCGTGGCGGCCGCCCGACGCGAGGAACAAGGCCAGCGAACCGTCGAGATGATCCAGGAGGCTGGCGGAGAGGGCGTGTTCGTCTCGACGGACGTCGGCAACAGCGCGGACATTCAACGTATGGTCAACACGGCCGTCGAGACCTACGGCGGGCTCGACTTGGCCTACAACTGCGCGGGAATATCCGGGGAAGGCTGGGCCAACCCGGCCGCGGACTATCCCGAGAGCACCTGGCATGAGGTCATCGCGACCAACCTGACCAGCATCTTTCTCTGCATGAAGTACCAGATCCCCGAGATGCTCAAGCGCGGCGGCGGTGCGATCGTCAACATGGCGTCGGTCGCCGGCCTGGTCGGCACTCCCGGGGGCGTGGGCTACGTCGCGACCAAGCACGGCGTAGTCGGAATCACTAAGGCGGCTGCGCTGGAGTACGCACCCCGGGGCATAAGCATCAATGCGGTCGCCCCGGGCGTGGTGTACAACGAGATGCTCGAAGAAGGCATCAAACAGGTGCCGGATCTCGAGGCGGACATGATCCAACGCCATCCCATTGGCCGGCTCGGGCAGATGGAAGAGGTGACCCGTACGGTAATGTGGCTTTGCTCCGGCGAAGCCCCCTTTCTGATGGGCCAGACCCTCACCATCGATGGCGGCTATACGATCGCCTGACTCACCCACGAGACTTCACTATGACTCACGACATCGCCATCGTCGGCGCCGGGATCTGTGGAATGTGTACCGCAATATCCCTCGCCAGCGACGGTCACCGGGTGACCCTGTTCGAGCGCGACAGCGCGCCTCCGCCGGGTGACGCGGATGCGGCATTCTTCGACTGGCAACGCCGCGGTGCTGCTCAGTTCCGGCATCCCCACGCGTTCCTGGGCCTGATGTGCAACCTCATCCGGGACCACTATCCGGAGCTGCTCGAGCAATTCTATGCAGCCGGCGCACGCCGGGTCGGCTTCGACGAGATGTTGCCGCCCGAGTTGAAAGCAGACTACGTTCCGGAACCGGGCGATGACAATCTGTGGGTGCTGATGTGCCGCCGAGCCACCATCGAGACGGTGATACGCCGCTATGTTGAGTCGCTCGACGGCGTCGAGATCGTCAACGACACTCAGGTCACCGGCATGCTGACTCAGGCTCCTGGCGAGCCATCCAGCAACCCGCTCAACGTCACCGGGCTGGCTCTGCGCCACGACGGCGCCGAGGCGAAATTTACGGCGGAGATCGTAGTCGATGCGAGCGGACGGACCAGCCGGTTTCCGCGTTGGTTCGCCGAATTGGGGCGTGAGATCGAGGAAGAAAACGAAGACGCGGAGATCGTGTACTACACGCGCCACTACCGACTACACCCCGGGCAAACCGAGCCGCCTCGCGGCAAGCGTCCGGCCGCCGGCGACCTCGGCTACCTCAAGTTCGGCGTCTTTCCCGGCGAGAACAGGCACTTCGCCATCATTATCTGCGTGCCCGTTGGTGAAACAGAATTGCGGGCCGCGGTGCGACGCGCGGAGCAGTTCGACCGCATCTGCGCCAGCATCCCAGGTGTCGCGCCCTGGGTAGCCGATGACCGCAGCGAGGCCACCACGGAACCCTTCGGAATCGGCGACATCCGGGCGGTGTGGCGACACTACGCGGCCGGTGACGCGCCCGTCGCAACCAATTTCTTCGCCGTGGGCGACGCCGCGATCAGAACCAACCCCCTCTATGGTCGCGGCTGCAGTACCAGCATCATGCACGCGAACATTCTGGCGGAAGTGCTGCGCACCACGCCTGACCCGCTGAGCCGTGCCCGCCAGTTCGATGCGCGCACCGAAGCCGAGCTCCGACCCATCTACGATGCCAGCTTGAGCGAAGATCAACGCGGCATTCGACACGCACAGGCAATCGTCGACGGCCGCACGATCGACAAAATCGACACCGTGAAGAAGTGGTTCGGGCGGGCTTTCGGCGACGCGCTCGGTGCTGCCACCCGCGAACAGATTCACGTGCTTCGGGGGCTGATGCGCACCTTCCACCTGCTCGAGAAACCCGGTGAGTTCCTCAAGGATAAACGGATCAAGCGCACCGTGTTCCGCTATATGCTACGCGGTCGAAAACGCAATGCCGCGGCTCGACTGCAACCCGGACCCTCACGGACCGAGATGTACGAATTGCTGCAGTTCGACGGTTGAACCGGCTGTGCAACTGGATTTTCTGGAATGTCGATCATCTGGTGCTGGTCGATCGCTTGTCCGCCCCTGCATACGGAATGGCTGCGATCGATGGGCTTCTCGAAGAGGAGATTCGCTTCGGCGATTTCATCAGGCTCTATCGAACAACCGCGAGTTGCGAGGACGCGCGATCATAGACGATTCCGACGCTTCTCCATTCAGTCGACGGCCGCCACCTGGCCCCCATCAGCGACGATGTGCGCCGCATTGATCCAGCGCCCTGCCGGGCTTGCAACGAAGGCGATGATTCGCGCGAGTTCCTCGCCGGTACCGAGCCTTCCCAACGGGATCGACTTCTCCACGCCCGCGTAGAACTTCGGATTTTCCCGCTTGCGTCGATCCCAGCCGCCGCCCGGGAACCATACGGCACCCGGCGAGATGACGTTCGCACGAATTCCATCGCGTCCATAGCTCTGCGCCAATTCGTTCGCGTACGTCCGCATCGCGGCCTTGGCGGGACCATAGGACGAGGGCGCACGGCCAAAATGAAACTTACTCGCCATCGAGCCAATGAAGGTAATGCTGGCCTCTTCGCTGGCCTGGAGCGTGGCCAACGCTTCTTCGACCGCCCGCACCCCGGCCATCATGTCGACCTGGAAGCTGCGTTCCCAGCCGGCTTCGTCGCCCACGAGATCAAAGCCACTGGCGTTGTGGATCAACAGATCCAGACCGCCCAACGACTCGATCGCGTCGCGCACGAATGCGCGCGTCCGATCTCCGTCGGTGAGGTCCACGGACCAGCCGAACGCCCTGCCATCACCTATGGCATCGAGTGCGGTAACGGCATCGTCGACGCCAGCCGGGTCCCGGGCGCAAATGGCCACCGAGCAACCTTCGCGGCGCAGCAGCTCTGCCGTGTAACGGCCGATGCCCCGGCTTGCGCCGGTGATCAGGGCTTTGCGACCGGATAGTTCGAGGTCCACGTACTAGCTCAGCAGGTCCCGGCGCGGATCGTTCGGGTGAATCCACTCGTCGCCGATGAGCCGGTCAGCAAACTGATTCCAATGGTAGATGCGCGCCTCCTGATAGCTCAACGGCACGCCTTTGAAACCATAGGATTCGACCGATTTCTGGATCCACTGACCGAACTCGGTGTCCTCGATCAGCACCGGGGAGAGACTCTCGCCATCGTTATAGACCTAATGATTGTTTTATAAGATAAATATTATTCTCCAACCCTCTTAACCCACACTTCAACCATCTCGGTCATCATTGGGGGAGCCGAGACCTTGTAATGAGAAGGTCGGGAGTTCGACTCTTCCTGGCGGCACCATTATACAAGGGCTGTCGGGTTAGTAATCACCACTTGACCATCGTCAAGTTACAGTCCGAGTCACATCAGCCAGAAACTCCAGTGGACTCCGCTAGCGACTTGCTCGTTCATAACACGTACACCTGAATCTGTTACTGCTGCCAGCTCACGAATCGATCAGTGCTTGTTCCCGCATGGCATCGGCAAACTGCGCGAACTCGGGGGTCATGCGGGCACGGCCCCTCTGCTCCCACCATTGCCGGAAGCCCTCTCGTTGCATCATGCGGCCGATCCAGGGCCCGATCACCTCCCCGAGCTCAGAACCTCGGCCATCCACGTTGATGAACGACTTGTTTGTCGAGGCCGCGTGCAGACGTTGGCAGCACACATAGTGGAAGCGAATCTGCTCGACGTCTGACAGCGCGTTGAAGTCCTGCATGCCGCGAAGATAGATAGCGGCGACGTCCTCGTCGGCTATGACCGTCGAATAAGAGTCTATGACCATCTGCATGGCGTCGCGGGTGGTTTCGTTTTGTAGCGCGATCGTGTTAACACGCATTTGTCGGGCCAGATAGGCCAGGGTGAGGATCACCCCAACGGCGCCTGCCACCTCACCGATCGCACCGATCGCATCCCAATTCATCTGAACTCCCCGTTATGGCTGAAGTCGCTAGCATATCGGGCGTGGCTGAACGGCCGCAATGGGCACAAATCGGTAGTCGAGCGTTCACCTTGCCAGCGTCTCCTCCTGGCTGCGGATTCAACCGGTCAACGCAACACACGTGCTGATCCCTTCTCTTATGGGGTCTTGAGCCACCGTTCGAAGCCAAACCGTGAAGAACCGACTGCGAACGCTCGCCTCAACCGAATTCAGCGATTTCACTCGCTTCCAGCGGTTCTACATCTTTGATGCCTTGAAACGTCGATGTTTCATTGATGCCTCAACATACACTCCGTCTTCTGCGTCTAAGACAAA
>SMWF01000064.1 GCA_004357385.1 Gammaproteobacteria bacterium
CCGAGCAACATGCCCCGCAACGATGTCGTTAGCCACAGCCGATCGTAGGTGCCGCATTCGGCGTCGAGACAGATCACCAGGTCGGGTGTGCCGATGCGATCCTGCAGGTGATCCATGTAGAACGGTAAATCGTAGCTGCCGCTCTCTTCGCAGCCCTCGATCATCAGCACGCAACGGGCGTGGGGAATGCTTGCCGCGCGCAGGGCCGCGATCGCGGAAAGCGAACCAAACATGGCGTAGCCGTCGTCCGCGCCGCCGCGCCCGTACAGGCGCCCGTTGCGAATGACCGGTGTCCAGGGGTCGAGCCCCTCTTCCCAGCCAGTGAATTCGGGCTGTTTATCGTAGTGGCCGTAGAGCAGCACGGTTTCGTTGGTCGTGGCCGTGGACGGAACCTCAATCCACAGCAACGGGGTCCGCCCGGGTAAGGTCACGATCTCCGCGGTCAAACCGGCAATTGCGGGCACTTCGCACCAGGCCTCGAGCAGCTCTGCGGCGCGCTGCATGTGCCCGTTGGTTTGCCAATTCGAATCGAACATGGGCGACTTGTTGGGAATACGCACGTAGTCGCACAACGTTGGGACGATGCTTTCGTCCCAGAGCGTTCGCACGCTGTCTTCTATCGGATCGCTCACGAGGGCGCTCCTGAGCCCCGCTGATGTTTCCAACGCGTACCCTCGGCGGTGTCTTCGAGCTCAATGTCACGGGCAGCGAGTTCGTCCCGGATTGCGTCGGCACGGTCGAAATCCCGTGCCGCCCGTGCCTCGTTTCGTTCGGCAATCAGGGCGTCGATCTCGGCGGCGTTCACGTTCTCACCGGATCGAAAGTATTCTTCGGCCGGGGTGCTGAGCAGCCCCAACAGCCAGCCTCCGGCAAGCAGCCGGTCGCGCAGTGCGCGACGGATATCCGGATCGTTGGTCCTGTGAATTTCCGAAGCAAAGGCGTGCAGTGCGGCCAGCGCCTGCGGGGTATTGAGGTCGTCGGCGAGCGGCTTGACCACGCTGTCCGGTAGCTCCGCGAGCGTTGCGCTGGCGAGCTGGTCCGGTGATTGCACGTTGCCCTGCGGAGCGTCGAGCAGCGCCTGATACAACCGGTCCAGCGAACTGCGGGCCTGCTGCAGCAGATCGTTTGACCAGGCCAGCGGTGAGCGGTAGTGCCCGGACAAGAGTGCGTAACGCAGAACTTCGCCACTGTTGGTTTCCAGGAGCTGACGGATGGTGACGATGTTGCCCAAGGATTTGGACATCTTTTCGTTGCCCATGGTCAGCATGCCGTTGTGCAGCCAGAAGCGCACGAACGCTTCGTCATCGGTGGCGCAGACGCTCTGGGCCAGCTCGTTTTCGTGGTGTGGGAAAGTGAGGTCTGAACCGCCGCCGTGAATGTCGATGGTGTCGCCCAGGTGCTGACGGATCATGGCCGAGCATTCGATGTGCCAGCCTGGCCGGCCGCGTCCCCAGGGACTGTCCCAGCCCGGCAACTCGTCGCTGGATGGTTTCCAGAGCACGAAATCCTTCGGGTCCTGCTTGTAGGGCGCCACTTCGATTCGTGCGCCGTCCAGCATGTCTTCCAGTGAGCGATTCGAGAGCGTGCCGTACGTGGGATCCGAAGGCACGCTGAACAGGACGTGGCCGTCGGCCGCATAGGCGTGGCCGCGCTCGATCAGCGCTTCGATCATTTCGATGATGGGGCCGATGTGGTGAGTGGCCCGGGGTTCCACGGTCGGCTCGAGGTTTCCCAGCGCGCCCACGTCCTCGCGATAGGCGAGGGTGAACTCTTCTGTTAACTCGCTGATATCCGCGCCGCGTTCGATCGCCAGGGCGTTGATCTTGTCATCTACGTCGGTAATGTTGCGCGCATAGCGCACCGACGGATAGGCGGCCTTGAGCAACCTGAACAGCACATCGAACACCACCGCCGGGCGTCCGTTGCCGATGTGCACATAGCCGTACACGGTGGGCCCGCAGACGTACATGGTTACACACCCCGGATTCAGGGGCTCGAACGGCTCCTTCCTGCCGGTCAGGGTGTTGTGAAGTCTGAGGTCCATGCTAGGATTTTTCGTACATCGCCTCGGGATCGACGTCGATATCGCGATCTACAATCACCTGGTCGCCGTCTACCTTGAGATAGAAGCAGGTTGCGCGTCCCGTGTGACAGGCGGGCCCGGTCTGGTCGATCTTCATGAGCACCACGTCTCCGTCACAATCGAAGCGCAGCTCCTTGAGCCGTTGGACGTTGCCGGACGCTTCACCTTTTCGCCACAGAGACCTGCGGCTGCGCGAGAAATAGCAGACTCGCCCGGACTGCAGCGTTTCCCGGAGCGCCTCGCGATTCATCCAGGCGAACATCAGTATCTCCCCGCTGTCGGCATGCTGGGCGATGGCTGGCAGCAGACCCTCGGCGTCGAAGCGCAGCGCGTCGAACACCGCATCGAGCGCTACCTGGGTTCCCGTGGGCGCGCCTTCGAGGGTGTCGAACATCGTTACAGGATTGCCTCGAAGGTCTCGAGCTTCGGATGCCCCATGTAGGTTCCCTTGCGCGGATTGGCGCCTGAGTGGGCCATGCGGAATGCATCCGACTCGGTCCATGCCTCGAACGCTGCCCGCGACTCCCACGTGGAGTGCGACGCGTAGAGTGTGAACTCGTCGTTACTCGGCCCTTTCAGCAGCTTGAATCCGGTGAAGCCCGGCACACCGTCGAGGTGGCTGTCGCGGTTGCGCCACACGTCTTCGAAGTCCTTTTCGTGGCCGAGCGCGATCTCGAAGCGGTTCATGGCGATGAACATATGAATACCTCCTTGGGCGGGCTGGAGTTACCCCGCGAATGTCTGTTCCAGGTAAGCGTACACCGCTCGCAGACCCATTGCTTCGCCCCCTGCGGGTCGCCCGGGCTTGCTGGCGAGGTTCCAGGCCATGACATCAAAGTGCACCCAGGGGATGTCAGACGCAACGAAACTCTCCAGAAACAGTGCCGCGGTAATCGCGCCGGCGTAGGGACTGCTGGCGCCGTTCGCCATGTCGGCGACGTTGCTGTCGAGCATCGACTTGTACGCCTGGTGCAGGGGCATGCGCCACACCGGGTCGCTGGCGTGCTGCGCGCCCTCGAGGATGCCGCTGGCAAGGACGTCGTCGTTGCAGAACATCGCCGGTAGTTCCGGGCCCAACGCGGCTCGCGCCGCGCCCGTCAACGTGGCGAAGTCGATGATCAGATCGGGCGATGATTCGCTGGCCAGCGCAAGGGCATCGCACAGCACCAGGCGCCCCTCAGCGTCGGTATTGTCGATCTCTACGGTGATGCCCTTGCGGGTGGTGATGATGTCGCCGGGGCGGTAGGCGTTGTCCGAGATTGCGTTCTCGACTGCCGGTACCAACAAGCGCAGCTGAACCGGTAGCTGTTCGGACATGATCAGTCGTGCCAGCCCAATGGCGTGGGCGGCCCCGCCCATATCCTTCTTCATCTGGCGCATGCCCGCGGCGGTTTTGATGTCCAGCCCGCCGCTGTCGAAGCACACACCTTTGCCGACCAGAACGATGGCCGGGTGCGCTGGGTCACCCCAGCCAAGATCGATGAGTCGCGGAGCACAGGCACTGGCCCGTCCGACGGCGTGAATGGTAGGAAAGTTCTGCTTCAGCAGGTCCTCTCCGGTGGTCACGCTGCATTGCGCATCGAAGTCATTGGCCAACTCGACGATCGCCAGTTCGAGCTGATCGGGAAGCATGTCGTTGGTCGGTGTGTTGATGAGATCACGCACCAGGTAGATCGCGTCCAACTGGCGCAACACCGCATCTACGGTCGGGTCGAGGTGCAGGGTCGCCGGTTGCCGATCGGCCGATTTGTAGCGCGTGAACTGATACGCCCCGAGTCCCCAACTGAGCGCGCAAATCTCCTTTACATCGGCGCCAGCGGCCTCCAGGCGGTAGTTGCCTTCGGGAAGCGCCAGAGGCAGGTGCCCAAGACAGGTTGGCGAGAATTTTTCGACCGCGGCGACGAGGCGCTCCGGTCCGTCGGCGCCAGGTATCCAGGCCCAGCTCCCGGCCTTGGCAGCGAAGCCGCTCTCGCTCAGCCAGGACTGAACCGTCTCGGTTTGATCAGCCAACCAGGACCCGTAGTCATCGCTCAGGATCACCTCGATAGGCGTGGCTTCGGCATTGGCTTGCGCCACGACGCTGTTACTCATGGCGATTGTCGGTCCTTAGGTTGCAGTCCTTGCAGTGCGAACGGGATGACTCATCACGCTGTGCCGGTCGCAGTGGTTCCGGTCGGGGCGTTGCCGGTTCGTCCGAATACCTCGGTCGCATGCAATTCGGCCTCATGGAGAGCCACTGCCGCGGGACGTGCCAGCACGCGACGCGTGTAGGCGTCGAAGCGTGGCCAACGTGATGCGTCCAGGGGATCGCCCGCCAGCGACAGCAGCCGGATGGGGGACGCCAAGGCGATATCGGCGATGCCAAACTGACCGTCGACGATGGCGTCTGTGGCGGGCGCGCAGGACTCAAAGTAGCCGAGCACGGTCGGGAATTCCTGATCGACGTATTCCTTGACCGCGTCCGCGTCGACCGGTTGCCCACTGCGCGCAGGGATCAGCACCTGCATCCAATACACCCGCGCGCAGATTTCGACCAGCTTGGTATCCGCATACTCTTCCAACCAGAGCGCCCGGGCGCGGGCGCGGGGCTCCACCGGAAAGAGTGGAGGTGTCGGGTGAATGCGTTCGAGGTAGTCGCAGATCACGGATGAGTCTGAGACCAGATTCCCATCGGGCTCCTCGAGTATCGGCACGCGGCCGATCGGGTTCATTGCCAGGAAGCGCGGCGACTTATCCAGCGGATCGAGTTCGCGGCGCTCGAAGGCCAGGCCTTTCTCGCCGAGAAAGATGCAGAGCTTGCGGACGAAGGGTGACGCGGCCGGGCCGTGGACGATGTACATTCGGATCGAGCGGGCCTAGTCTGCCCCCAAGTGGGTCACTGGAATCGCCTGATAGTTCAAGCCGAGGTTGCTGCGCTCCAGTACCCGCTCCGCGCGATAGCTGGACCGCACCAGCGGACCTGAGGCGACCTCTAGAAAGCCGCGTTGCAGCCCCCACTCCCGATAGCGTGCGAACTCATCCGGATGCACCCAGCGGGCGACGTCGAGGTGGTTCGGCGTCGGCCTCAGGTATTGACCCAGGGTCAGCACGTCGACGTTGTGTGCGCGTAGATCATCCATGGTCGTTTTGAGTTCGTCGTCGCGTTCGCCGACTCCCAGCAGCAAGCTGGTCTTGGTCAGGATGTCCGGGCGGATTTCCTTCGCCATCGCCAGCACCCCCAGCGTTTGCTGGTACCCGGCGCGTGGGTCACGCACCACGTGGGTCAATCGCTCGACCGTCTCGACGTTCTGGGCGAATACCTCCAGACCGGCTTCAACCACGGTGGCGACTGATTCGCGACGGCCGCGAAAATCCGGCGTCAGGGCCTCTACTGAGGTTTCCGGGTTGAGGGCCTTGATCGCGCGGATGCAGGCGGCATAGTGGGCCGCGCCGCCGTCGTCCAGATCGTCCCGGTCGACCGAAGTAATCACCACATAGCGAAGCCCCATCAACTGGACAGACTGCGCGGCGTTGGCGGGTTCGTTGGGGTCGAGCCAACCTTGCGGGTTGCCGGTATCCACGGCGCAGAAGCGGCACGCGCGGGTGCACACCGAACCCATCACCATGATCGTCGCGGTTCCGGCGCTCCAGCACTCGGCGATGTTGGGGCAGTGACTCTCTTCGCAGACGGTACTCAGCTTTTGTTGGCGGACGATGCCGTGCACTTCGGCGTACTTCCCGCCACCCGCGATGCGCACACGCAGCCAGTCGGGCTTTCGGCCAGTGGTTTGCGACGCGGCGCGGGTGTGTTTCATCCCGTCCTTGATGGCGCTGAAACCCTGGGCGGTAACGAACTTCTCGCCGCTGCGAATGTTCGGTTCGCGACTCATCGGCGTATTGTAGCGCATCGATTGTCGGTGTCCGGCCGCCGTGCATCGCGCCGTGCATCGCGCCGGTCGAACGCCGCACGGATGCGACGGAGCCGGAACGCGGAGATCGGGTAGCGCCAGATCACGAAGATGGAGGCCGCATACATCAACCAGGGTGGCAGCACGTACACGAGCGCGAGCGCGCGTAGCTCCGCGGGTCCGTTGTTACCGTTGGGATCGAATCCGAGCCATTGCAGCATCGGCAGCGCCAGGCCGACCGCCACGGCCGCCACCATTTTCTGACCAAACGACCAGACGGCAACGTAAGAACCCGCGATGTTCTCCCCAGTCCTGCGCGTCGCTATCTCGATGACATCTGCTTTCATCGACATCGACAACGCGCCGAAGTTGCCGCCGGCGATCCCATACAGCGCAAGGACCAGAAAAAACGGCCACAGATCACCGCCGTCGAGCAGCAGAAACATTGGCGTGACGATCACGAACATGACGGCGCCTGCGATCCAGGTTTCCTTTTTTCCTACGCGCTGGGCGATCAGCACCCACAAGGGCAGTGCCAGGATGTTGGCGCCAAAATAGCCCAGCAGAATGGCCTGGGTCTGCGCTTCGGCCTCGACCACAAACGTTGCAAACAGCAAGAACGTTGCGGACCCCCAGGCGGTGCCGGCCGACATCAACATGAAGCCGAAGAACAGCCGCTTGAACGAACCATTGGCCCATATCTGACGGGCGTTCGTCAGCATCGGCGCGCGCGACGGCACTGCGTCGTTGCGTTCCGGCACCGTCCACAAGGTCACTCCGATCATCAGCGGCAAGGCAACCAGCGCCATACCACCGATAATCGTCATGCCCTCGTGTGGGATGCTGCCGTAGCCGATCAGTTCACCCGCAATCACCGGGACCGAAAGTACGGTCAGGTTGCCGAGGAAGCCGAACGCCTGGCGCCATCCGGTGATGCGGGTGCGCTCGTTGTAGTCGTCCGACAGCTCGGCCCCCCAGGCGTAGTACGGGATGTTGATCATGGTCCAACCGAGCCAGAGCAACACCGCCCAGACCAACAGGTACGTGTTGTCGACCTGGCCTTGCGGACTGAACAGCCGGAATGCCGCGATCATCATCACCAGCGCGCCGGCGGCCATCCAGGGCTTGCGCCGGCCGATGCGGGTACTTGTCCGATCGCTCAGCCAGCCGATCAGCGGGTCCGTGACGACATCGGAGACCCGGGCGAGCATGAGCAGCAGGCCGACATCCGCAAGATCCAGACCCAGGTCTTTGGCGTAGACGAACGGCAGATAGAGCCCCACCGGAATCACCGCCATATACACGGCAAAGTCGGGCAAGCCGAACAACATCAATGTTGAAGTGCGGAGTCGGCTTCGTCCGGAGGATGTCATGACTGAAACGGTTGCTACAGCGCTGGGCGCTTGTCGTGCCACGGCCGGGCCGACTCGAATGCGGCGGCGGCCCGCAGCACATTCAACTCGTCAGTCCGCTTCCCGACGATCTGCAAGCCGACCGGTAGGCCCGCTTCGGTGAACCCGCACGGGACACTTGCGGCAGGATTGCCACTCATGTTGAACGGGTAGGAAAACTCGGCCCAACTGATCCAGTCCCATGGATGTTGCGGCCAGTGTTCCGGCTGCAGGCGATCCGCAGGGAAGGCTGCCACCGACACCGCCGGCGTGAGGAGCAGATCGCAGTCTTGCATGAACTGGTGAATCTGACCGACGTACTCCAGCTTTCGAGCCCTCATGGCGAGATACTCGTCGGCGGAACGACCGCTGCCCTCCTTGATGCATGCGACGAGGCCGGGGTCCATCTCGTCTTCCCACTCTTCGAGGTAATGCGCCAGATTCGTTTCATGCACAGTCCAGAAAAACCGCCCGAGTTCTGGCCCGAGTGGTCCGAACGGGGGCGTGATCTCTTCGACTGGGCAACCAAGGTCCGCGAAAACTCCGACTGCAGATGCGACCAATTCGCTGACCTCGGCGTCGACTCGCGCGTGCCCGAGGTCGGGACTGAACGCGATCTTCGGCGTTGCTCCGTCGGCACTGAGTAAGCGCGGATAGTCTGGGGGCGGGGCCGTCAGGCTCATGTGATCGATCGGGTCCGATCCGGCCATGACCTTCAGAAACAGTGCGGCGTCTGCCACGGTGCGAGTCATCGGTCCGATGTGGGATGCCTGGTCGTTGTTCGGGATTGGCAGGTTGGGAATTCGGCCGAAGGTCGGCTTCAAACCGAAGACACCACAGAAATGTGCTGGCATTCGAATCGAGCCCGCACCGTCGGAGCCCTGATGGAGAGGCCCATATCCTGCGGCGGCGCCGACTCCTGCACCGGCGGACGACGCGCCGGCGTTGTAACCGAGCCGCCACGGGTTCGAGGTGATGCCGGTGAGCGGGCTTTGGCTGACGCCTTTCCAGCCGAACTCCGGGGTCGTGGTTTTACCCAGTACGATCCCGCCGGCCTGTTTGATGCGGGTTACGGCGACCGCGTCGGCGGCGGGAATGTGGCCAGCTAGAATCTTGGACCCGTGTTGCGTTGGAATGCCCGCGGTCGAGGTGAGGTCCTTGATCGTCACGGGTATGCCGTGCAATTCGCCGAGCCGCTCCCCTGCGACGACGGATTTCTCAGCTGCCCGCGCCGCCTCGAGCGCGAGTTCGGGTGTGAACGTCGCGAATGCGTTGAGCTTGGGATCCAGCGCTTCGATTCGCGCCAACACGGCGCGCGCAACCTCCACCGGTGAGACCGTCTTCTGCTTGATCGCCGAAGCGAGTTCGGTCGCGGGCATGTAGCAGAGATCCAAGTCGTCCATGCTCGTAATTTGGCACCGTTGCGTGGAGATCACAACGACACTGGCTTCTCCGTTGATAGCGCGTTGGTCGAGGCGCATCATGCGCAGTCCTTCCCGGGGAGGAGGCTCCATGAGCAGATTGATGAAAGGTGCGGCGACGGCCGTCTTTGGGATGTTGTTGTCGGTCGCGGGGTCCGCATCCACGCAGGACACGACACCCGCATTGGTGTCCATACGGATGGTGGACGTGGTTCCCGGCAAAGCCCAGCAGTATGAAGCGGTGCTGGCCAAATTCCGTGAAGCGGTGAAGAAAGTCGACCCGGATCAGGGCTTTGGTGTCCGGGTACCCGCCGTCGGTGGTTCTGGCAGTGGTTACTACATCTACCAGTTCCTCGAGAAGGCCTCGGACCTTCGGCAGCGCAATGTGCTCATGGAAGCGTTCGGCCAGGAAGAAGCTGCGGCGATTGGTGCCATGCTGGACGAGGCGGTCGAAAATACCCGGGTTGAGACGTTCATCCCGCGCGAAGATTTGAGTCGGCGGACGGAACTCGGCGATTTCGAGGTGGTGTATGTGATTCGCGTGGAGGTGGCCATCGGTGGCGCGCCGGCGTTCGAAGACTACATGCACAAACTCGTTGAGGCGACGGACAAGGTCGATAAGGATTCGAACTGGTTCGGCTACTCACCCGGCATCGGCGCGGGTACGACGTACCGATTTGCCGTTCCGATGAACTGGGCCGATCTGGATAACCCGGGGATGACGATTTCCCAACGCCTGGAGAAAGCGTTTGGCGAGAAGGAAGCGGCGAACATTCTGGCATCGCGTGACGCCGTCGTTACGCAGGTTGAGACCGGGCTGACGGTTGGCCGACCGGACCTCAGCCTCGAACCCGGCGGCGACTAAATCCGCCGCCCTGACGAGTCGATCAAGGAGATAGCCATGTCCTGGGTGAAAGCCACGACCGTTTCGCTGTTGATCGCCCACCTTGCGATGTGGACGGGCATTGCCGGAGCGGCGCATGCCCAATCGTTCGATGCGGCCGTTGCAACGCTTCGTACGACCGAGGTCTATCCGGGCAAGAACGCGCTGTTCGAAGCGGCTGTGCTGAAGATCATCGAGGCGACGAGGCAAACCGCCCCGGATTCTGGATTTGCTACCCAGGTGGCGGCCTTTGGGCCAGGATCGACCTACTACTCGTTGAGTTTCTATGACAAGTTTTCGGACGTGAAGCCGGAACCGCTGCTGGCCGAAGCCTTTGGTCAAGAGGAAGCGGCCAGGATAGTCGCCATGTTCGCCGAGTCGGTGAAGAGCACCCGGGTGCAGGCGTTCATTCCACGCCCGGATCTCAGCCGGCCAAACGAGTTGGGCGATTTCGAAGTGGTCTGGACCGTGGTCATCACAGTCAACCCCGGGATGGCGGCCCAGTACGAGCGCTACCTCGAACAGCTGGTAGAGGCGACCGAGAAGGTCGACAGCGACCGCCACTGGTTTGCCTACGCGCCGAGTGCCGGGTCCGCCAACACCTTCCGGATCGCCATCCCGATGAAATGGACCGATCTGGACAGCTCCGACATGTCCATTGCGGAACGCCTGACCAAGGCTTTCGGCGAACGGAAATCTCAGTCCATCCAGGAATCCCGCAGAGCCGCGGTGGCGCACGTCGAAACGTTACTGACCATCCGCCGCCCCGATCTCAGCTACCAGCCCGACACCGACTGAGCGCCGGGTTCGTGGGCGCGGGATGCGTGCTTACTCGCCCAGCACTTCATCGATCTCCTCCTCGCTGACATCCTGAAATTGCAAGGTGTGCAATGTGTAATACAGCCCGCGCGCCTCGATCAGTTCCTCGTGGGTGCCCAGCTCTTGCACCCGTCCATGGTGCAGCACCAGAATTCGATCGGCTTCCTGAATGGTTTGCAGGCGATGCGCGATGAGGATCGACGTGCGTCCGGCGGTGAGATTGCGCAGCGCATCCTGGATCAGCAGTTCGGTTTCGGTGTCGATGCTGGCGGTGGCTTCGTCGAGGATCAGAATCTCTGGGTTGGCGGCTAGCACGCGGGCGAAGGCCAGCAGTTGCCGCTGTCCCTGGGAGAGGTTTTGACCGCGCTCGGAAAGCCGTGTGCTGTAGCCATCCGGCAGGGCGGTGATGAATCCATGGGCATTCACGGTGCGCGCGGCTTGCATGGCACGTTCCATCGAGACATCGGAATGCCCGAGCGCGATGTTGTCGTAGATCGTGCCGGAAAAAATATGGAAATCCTGCAGCACCACGCCAATGCGCGAGCGCAGGTCGTGACTGTGAATGGCGTTCAGATCGATTCCGTCCAGGAAAATCTGATTGTCGTCGAAATCGTAGAATCGTCCCAACAGACGAATCAAGGTGCTCTTGCCGCTGCCGGTTGGACCGACGATCGCAAGCTTCTCTCCGGGCGCTATGGTGAAGGAAACACCACGCAGAATCTCGACGTCGGGATCGTAGCCGAAATGCACGTCGCGAAACTCGACCTCGCCCTGGAGTCGGTCCGGTAGTTTCGCCGGGTCCGATGGTTCGTGGATCCGCTCGTCCCAATCGAGCGCCTGGAAGATCCGCTCGCCCGAGGCCATCGCACGAAACAGGATGTTGGTCTGCTCGCCCAGCACCACGATCGGGTGGAACAACATGTCGATGAACCGGGTGAACAGGACGATGCCGCCGAGTGAGATGTTGTCCTGAATGGCGGCGCCGCCGCCGTACCACACCACCACTCCGATGGCGACGGACGCAATGGAATCCGTGAACGCGCCGTACCAGGTCTCCAGACGCATGGAGCGTATCTCGTGGCCGCGATTCTGCTCGTTGATCCGGGTGTAACGGCCGAGGTTCTCGGCCTGACGCTCGCTCAGTTGAACCACCTGCAGGCCGGACAGGTTCTGCTGCAGGTTCTGATTCAGCGCGGATACGGATTGCCGCACCAGGCGAAACAGGTGGCGCGTAGCGCGCCGGAAGAACACGGTTGCAGCCCCCATGATCGGCAGCGCCAGCAGGAGAAGGCCGGTCAACTTGGCGTCTAACGCCAGCATGATGCCAAGCGCCACGAAGAACGGGACGAACTCGCCAATCAACGTACCCATGCCGCGAAGCAGTTCGTACAGTGCTTCGACGTCGTTGGTGACGCGAGTCATGACCCGGCCCACCGCCACCCGGTCGTAGAACGACGAAGGCCGCGTCTCCAGGTGACGGAACAGATCCAGACGCAGATCGCGCAGCCCCTTGATGACCGACGTGATGAGCGTCATGCGATGCAGGTGGCCGGTGATTGCCCAGGCGGCCTGCAGCACGCCGTAAAGTACGCAGGCTGCCATCAGCGGCTCAAGCCCGAGACTCATGGCGATCCAGTCGGTCGCCTCGATCATGCCGAGGTCGGGCGTCAGCCCCTGTGCTTCGCCCATGATCAGGTGGTCGATGACGACCAGCGAAATGACGACGGGCAGCAACACCTGCAGCGTGGATGCAACCAGGATCAGGATCGCACTCACGATGAGCGTGTTTCGGTAAGGTCGCAGCCAGCCTAATAGCCGACGCAGCAGGCCAAGGTTCACCACCTGGCCGGTTAGCTCCGCGTCAAACATGGAATAGTCGCGACGCGTCGGGTCTTTTCCGGTGGTGGTGGGTGCGGTCGTGCTCACGCCGGTGCTCCGGCCGCCTGATAGTCGGCGTCGTCGGCCCCTTCTCGCTGAATGCGTTCCAGTTCGGCGTACAGCCCGCCGAGAGCGATCAGGTCAGCGTGCGAGCCCACCTCCACGATGCGCCCGGCGTCGAGCATCACGATGCGGTCGGAATGTCGTGCCGTGGATACCCGATGCGAGACCAGGATGGTTGTCTGACCGCGGCGCAGGCGCTTCAGCTTGCTGAGGATGTGCTCTTCGGTTTCGGTGTCGACACTGGAGAAGCAATCATCCAGGACCAGCACCGGAGCGTTGCGGATCAATCCACGCGCCAATGTGGCGCGCTGCTTCTGTCCGCCGGACAGGGTCACCCCGCGTTCGCCGACGATGGTGTCGATCTGTTCGGGGAACGCCTCGATCGTCTCCTTCAAGTCTGCGGATTCGGCGGCGTGCCATATCCGCTCGAGCTCGCGGGTTGGATCGTCGTAGGTCAGGTTGTCGCGCAGCGGTTCACCGAACAGGAACGGATCCTGCGGAACCATCGCGACCTGCGCGCGCAGTTGGGCGAGCGGATAGTCCAACACGTCGTGGCCGTCCACCAGTACGCTGTCCGGTGCCACGTCCACCAACCGGACCAGTTGCTTGAGAAGCGTGGACTTGCCGGCACCGACCCGGCCCATGATGGTGATCGATTCCCCGCGGGCAATTTGCAGTTCGACATCGGTCAGGGCGGGTTTGGCAGCGCCAGGATAGGTGAAACTCAAGTGGCGGAACTCGATCTCGCCGCGAATCTGCAGCGGCGTACGACCGCTCGGCGCGTCTTCAATCTCGGGGTCGAGGTCGAATACCTCGAACAGACGGTCCGACGCGACGGCTGCGCGTTGAAACAGATTGACGATGAACCCGGCGACGCGGAACGGCTGCACCACCATGCTTACGTACATGAAGAACGCTGTGAGCGTGCCGACCGTCATCTCGCCCGCCATCACCAGGGATCCACCATAGCCGAGGATGATGATTGAGCAGAGCGCGGCCACGGTGGGCATCCAGGCCGCCATCTCGGAGTTGATTTTCGCCTGACTGTAGAACGCATTGGCGTATTCCTGATTGGTCCGCGCGAACCGGGCGATCTCGTTGTCCTCCTGGACCATCGCCTGAATCGTCCGGATCCCGGAAAGGTTTTCCTGCACGTGGGCGCCGAGATCCGACAGCCGTTCCTGTACGTCGAGCGAGGCGATGCCCATTTGCCGGGACGCATACCAGGCGTACAGGAAGGTAAACGGCAGCGGCGGCAGAATCAGCAGGGTGAGCATGGGCGACAGCGCGAGCATGAAGCCGAATCCGACGATCGCAGCGAACACCAGAATGACCAGCAGCACCGTGCCCATGGCGATGAGCCGCTGCACCAGGCTGATATCCGCCACGGCCCGGGTCATCATGTCGCCGATGGTGTAGCGCGAGAAAAACTCGGCCCCCTGCTGCTGGAGCTGCGCGTACAGCCGCTGACGCAGATCGAACGCCACCTGCAGGCCGACGCGACGTACCGTCATGCGTGCATAGGTAACCACGACGAAACGCCCCAGCACGGCCCCCACGATGCCGAGCACCGGCAACAGTACCGCGGTGTTGCCCGTCGCGATGCGGTCGATCCCTTCTCTGAGAAACAGCGGAATAAGCGCTTCGAACAGGCGCGCGACCAGGAAAGCGAAGATCCCGAGGACCAAGCGACCGCGATACCTGCTGACGAAGGTTCTCAGCCGGTAGAGGGATGCGAACATCTAAAAGCTTGCGTTGTTTGGGACGCGCGGAAACGGGATCACATCGCGAATATTTTCCATCCCGGTGATGTACAGCACCAGCCGTTCCAGGCCGAGCCCGAAGCCGGCATGCGGGACGCTGCCATAGCGGCGTAGATCGCGGTACCAGTCGAGCCCGCCGTCGGCGACCAGATCGCCCATCCGCGCGTCCAAGACGTCGAGTCGCTCCTCGCGCTGGCTTCCGCCGATGATTTCGCCAACCCCCGGCACCAGCACGTCCATGGCTGCGACGGTCTCGTTGTCGTCGTTGAGACGCATGTAGAAGGCTTTGATCTCCTTCGGATAGTTGGTTACGACGATCGGTCCGCCCACGTGCTGCTCGGTCAGGAAGCGCTCGTGTTCGGACTGCAGGTCCAGCCCCCATTTCACGGGGAACTCGAACTTCTGCCCGGAGGCCTGAAGGATCGATACCGCGTCGCCGTATTCCATTCGTTCGAAGGGGCTCGCGATGACATGCTCCATACGCTCGATCACCTGGTCATCGATGCGCTCGGCGAAGAACGCCATGTCGTCGGGTCGGCTCTGCAGTACTTCGCTGCATATGGCTTTGAGGAAGTCTTCGGCCAGGCTCGCGTTGGCGTCGAGATCCGCGAACGCCAGTTCAGGCTCGATCATCCAGAACTCGGCCAGATGGCGGCTGGTGTTCGAGTGCTCGGCGCGGAACGTCGGCCCGAAGGTGTACACCTTGGACAGTGCCAGGCAATAGCTTTCGACGTTCAGCTGACCCGACACCGTCAGGTAGGTCTGTTTGCCGAAGAAGTCCTCCGAGAAGTCGACGTCACCGGCATCGGTTCGTGGCGGGTTGACGACGTCGAGGGTACTGACGCGGAACAGCTCGCCGGCGCCCTCACAGTCGCTCGCGGTAATGATCGGTGTGTTCACCCAGACAAAACCGTGGCGATGAAAGTAGCTGTGCACGGCCTGAGCAATTGCATTGCGTACTCGGGCGATTGCGCCGAAGGTATTGGTTCTCGGGCGCAGGTGGGCCTCGGTGCGCAAATACTCGAAGGTGTGTCTCTTTTTGGCAATCGGGTAGGCTTCCGGGTCATCGACCCAGCCGACCACCACGACCCGCGCGGCCTGTATCTCGCGATCCTGTCCCTTACCCTGGGATTCCACCAGGGTGCCGTCGACCTGCACCGCGCACCCGGCGCTGAGCCGGGTAATGTCCGAGTAATTGTCGAGCGACTCGTCAGCCACCACCTGCAGCCCGTCGAAACTCGAGCCGTCATGCAGAGTGATGAACGAGAATCCGCCTTTGGATGAGCGCAGCGAACGAACCCAGCCGGCGATACTGACCGGCGAATCCACGGGGATCTGATGGGCGAGAATGCGGGCGATGGGCGTGGCTGGCATCGGCGTGGACGTGGTCCGCGGGAAATATGAAATGATAATGGATTTGGCCGGATGATGGATACGCAACCCCGGCGCGCGGTCATAATGCAGCGGGTTCCATGATTTCTGGCGCTCTCTCCCGCAAGAGTTCTGGCAAGAGGGGTTCGGCAATGCAGCTACGGTTTCTCGTTCTTGGAATCGCCCTGGCGGGGTTGGTTATCGGCGGGCTGGTGTGGCTGCGCAGTTGGCAGTCGACGCCCGAACCCGTTCCGCCGCAGGTGACGGTGCCGGATGCGGAGCCGGTTCCTGTTCCGGCACCGGTCGAACCAAAGCCGCAGGTTGGCGTTCCCGAGCAACCGCCCGAACCGGTGCTTCCCGTACTCGACCTGAGCGACGACTTTGTCCGGGCATCCGTGTTGGAGAGGTCTCCAGGGCTTGCCGCCTGGCTCGATCGTGAGGAGCTGGTCCGGCGTTTCGCGGTCGTTGTCGATAATGCCAGCCGCGGTGACTACCCGCGCCGGCAGCTTGGATACCTGGCGCCGAGGGGTACGTTTCCCATTCGCAGGGAAGGTCCCGAAGGTCCCGAAGGGGTCCAGCGGTTGTTCATGGATCCGAAGGGCTATGCCCGGTACGACCGCTTCGTGGAGCTTGCGACCAGCGTTGCCCCGGCACCTGCGGCGGCGCTGCTGATCGAGTTCTTTCCGTTACTGGTGGACGCGTTGCAGGAACTGGGTCTGCGCGGACCCGACGCGCGCAGCCTCCTGGTCATCGGCATCGATCAGGCGTTGGCGACGCCCCTGCTGGAAGGCGAAGTGGAGCTGCTACAGAGCAACGTGTTGTACGAATACGCGGATCCGGCCTTGGAATCGCTGCCACCGCTGCAGAAACAGCTGTTGCGCATGGGACCTGAAAATCTCGACCGGTTGCAGATCTATCTGCGCGCGCTGCGCAGCGAACTGACGGCGTCCCCCTAGCGTCATGCTGTAGCGCGCCGTAGCTATTACGGCGCGCTACAGCTAACTAACAGATTGCATTGGCCGCAGGCGGGCGCAGGTCGACGTCCTTGCGGAAGGGCGTGTGCGCCTCGGTGTACTCAATGTCCTGACGTACGTAATCCCGTTCGTCCTCCAGATAGCGCTCGATCGCGTCGCGCAACCCCGCATCTCGAATCCAGTGTGCCGAGTAGGTTGCGCGCGGGCCGTAACCCCGGGCAACCTTGTGTCCTCCCTGGGCGCCCGCTTCGACCCAATCCAGGCCGTGCGTGATGGCGAAGTCGATCGCCTGGTAGTAGCAGATCTCGAAGTGCAGGAAGCGATGATCCTCGATGCAACCCCAATTGCGGCCGAACAGCGTATCGGCGCCGATGAAGTTGAGCGCCCCAGCGATGTAACGGCCTTCGCGGCGGCACATGATCAGTAGCACCTGGTCGGCCATGGTCTCGCTGATCAGGCTGAAGAAAGACCGCGTCAGGTAGGGTCGGCCCCATTTTCGGTCGCCGGTGTCCAGGTAGAAGCGGTAGAACGCGTCCCAATGATGCTCCTGGAGGTCGGAACCGGTGAGCCACTCCACCTCGATGCCTGGGCTCAACGCCTCGCGCCGCTCGCGGCGCAGATTCTTGCGTTTCTTGGAAGACAGCTCCCCCAGAAACTCGTCGAACGACCCATAGCCTCGATTGCGCCAATGAAACTGCTGATCCATGCGCCGCAGCAGCCCGAGCTTGCCGAGGTTCTGCCACTGTCGTTCGGGTAGGAACGTAAAGTGCAGTGACGAAACTTCCAGTTGCTCGGCCAGTTGGACGCAGCCGGAGACCAGCTGGGCTTCGGTTTCGTCCCGCTTGGGGCCGGGCGGGGTCAGCAGACGGCTGCCGGTGGCGGGCGTGAAAGGCACGCTGCACTGCAGCTTAGGGTAGTAGCTTCCGCCCGCGCGGTGCCACGCGTCGGCCCAGGCGTGGTCGAACACATACTCGCCCTGGGAGTGGCCTTTCAGATACAGCGGGACGGCGCCGATCATCTCGTCGGCGTCGCCGTTCAGTGCCAGATGAAAGGGTTGCCACCCGGTGCTTGCCGAGACGCTGCCGCTTGCTTCAAGCGCGGCGAGGAAGGCGTGGCGGGTAAAGGGGTTCTCCGGTCCCGCGCACCGGTCCCAGTCGGCGGCGTCGATCTGATCGATCTGCTGGACGACTCTGGCTTGGCGTTGCTCGGGCACGGCGGCTCCGGTAATTCGAATGGGCTGTTCGCTACTAGTGTAACCAACTCGGCGGTGGTGCCTGAAGCCCGCTCGCTGCGTGCTAGACTCGGCCGGATCAGCGTTGTCGTGATGGCCATGGACAAGAAGGCCCTGCTGAACGAATTGAAGATCGATCGCAACGCGCCGTCCGCCGCAAGCACGGTGCTGAAGCGGCCGCTGCGATGGTTTCTGATGGTGGCGTTACTCGGCGGTGTAGGTTTCGTCGCCTGGTTTGTAGATCTGTCCGGCGATGATGCCCTGCTGTCGGTGAAAACAGCGGTAGCGCGGGCCGCCGGTGGCGCTGCGGCCGGGTCCAGCGTACTCGACGCTACCGGCTACGTGATCGCGCGTCGTCAGGCAACGGTAAGCGCCAAAGTCACCGGCAAGGTGATCGAGGTGTATATCGAAGAAGGCATGGCGGTCGAGCGTGGTGACTTGTTGGCGCGACTTGATGACAGCATTCCCCGGGCTCAGCTGGCGTTGGCGGAGTCCCAGCTGCTGGCGGCGCGGGCCGGGCTCGACGAGCTCGACGTCGAGCGGCGCCAGGTTCAGCTGGATCTCGATCGGACCGAGGGGCTCGCCCGACGCAACCTGGCCAGCCAGGCGGACCTCGATCGTGATCGGCTGGACGTCGAAGCGCTGATTGCCCGTCTCGAACGGACCCGTCGCGACATTGCGGTGGCGGAGCAGAGCGTTGCGGTGCAGCGCCAGCGTGTTGCGGACATGGAGATCCGTGCGCCCTTTGCCGGAGTGGTGATCGCCAAATCGGCCCAGCCCGGTGAAATGATTTCGCCGCTCTCAGCGGGCGGTGGGTTTACCCGCACCGGGATTTGTACGATCGTCGACATGGCCTCGCTGGAGGTCGAGGTGGACGTCAACGAGGCCTACATCAATCGCGTCCGCGCCAGGCAACCGGTACAGGTGACGTTGAATGCCTATCCTGATTATTCGATCCCGGCGGAGGTGATTGCGATCATTCCGGCAGCGGATCGCAACAAAGCCACCGTTCGGGTACGCATCGCGCTACTCGAACGTGACGGCCGGGTGCTTCCCGACATGGGCGTAAGGGTTGCGTTTCTGGAAGAGGCCTTCGCCGAGGACGCCTCCGCGGTGGACGGGCCCGGCGTGATGCTGCCGGCGAACTCGATTACCGAAGATGGACGCTACGTATTCGTCGTATCGGGTGATCGAGCCGAACGTCGTGCCGTCGTACTCGGTGACCGACAGGGTGCTCGGATACGCGTTCTGTCGGGAGTCGAGCAGGGCGAACGTGTCGTTCTCGAGTTGAGCGAAGACCTCATGGTGGCCCTGGCCGGCGGCGGCCGCGTGCGACTCGAGTGAGCTGCGCCACGAATGTCGAACGAAGGTAAGCACCTCGCGCGCGTCAATACAGCAGTACGAATTCGAATTCAGCGGCAGAAGCAGGGAACAAGATGAGCGCATTGGTAAAACTGAATGGGGTGTCGAAGAGTTTTATCCGCGGCAAGGAAGAGTTGCGCGTGCTCACCGACATCGACCTGTCGATCGAGGAGGGCGACTTCTTCGCGCTCATGGGACCGTCGGGTTCGGGTAAGACAACGCTGTTGAACCTGATCGGCGGGTTGGACACCACCACCGCGGGTTATGTGCAAGTGGGCGATACGCGGCTTGATGAATTGTCGTCGAAGGCCCTGGCGAAGTGGCGCTCGGAACATGTGGGTTTCGTCTTCCAGTTCTACAACCTGCTGCCGGTGCTCACCGCCCAGCGCAATGTGGAACTGCCGTTGTTGCTGACCAAGCTGAGTCGCTCGCAGCGCAAGTCCAACGCCGCAACCGCGCTGAAGGTCGTTGGCCTGGAAGATCGGGCTGACCATCGCCCAGGTGAGTTGTCCGGTGGGCAGCAGCAGCGGGTGGCGATCGCGCGGGCGTTCGTCGCGGACCCGGAGATACTGGTGTGTGACGAGCCGACTGGAGACCTCGATCGGGACACCGCGGACGAGATCCTCGGCCTGTTGGAGCTCCTGAACCGGGACCACGGCAAGACCATCATCATGGTCACCCACGATCCCAAAGCCGCCGATCACGCGAGTCACGTGCTGCACCTGGACAAGGGTCGGCTGGTTGACCAGGTGAGCGCGTGAGCCGTCTGGGGTTGATGTGGTCCGGTCTGTTCCGGCGCCGGGTCCGGACCTGCCTTACGGTGTTCTCGATCATGATCGCGTTCCTGCTGTTTGGCCTGCTGCGCAGCATTGCCGATGTGTTTAGCGTGGGGGTTGATATCGCCGGCGCGGACCGCCTGATGGTGGCCCCGAAGTACTCGATCATCGACCCGATACCGTACCGCTACATCTCCGAAATACGTGCGGTGGATGGGGTCGAAGCGGTCACCCATGCGAATTGGTTCGGTGGCACCTACCAGGACCCGAGAAATTTCTTTCCGCGGTACCCGGTAACGCCGCGGGAGTATTTCGATCTCTATCCGGAGTTGCGGATGCCCGCGGAGCAGCTCGATGCATTCGACAACACCCGGACCGGCGCGGTGGCATCGGTGGCGCTGGCCGAGAAGTATGGCTGGGCGATCGGTGACAAGATTCCGATCGAAGCGGATATCTGGCCGAAGAAAGGCGGTGACAGGCTTTGGGTCTTCGACCTGGTGGGGCTGTACAGCGTGGCTGGAAATGCATCGGCACAGGACGTGTTCCTGCTGAACTACGCCTACTTCGACGAGGCGCGCCAGTTCGGCGAGGGTGAGGTCGGCAACTTCATCGTCCGGGTGACCGACCCGAACCTGGCCGCCGAAGTGTCCAGAGCGATCGATGCCCTGTTCGAGAATTCCATGGCTCCGACCCGTACCGCCACTGAAGCCGAAATGCAGCGTGAAATGTTCAATCAGGCTGGCCGTATCGGCCTGGTGATGACCGCGATTCTGGGCGCGGTTTTTTTCACCATCGTGCTGCTGACGGGCAACACCATCGCCCAGTCGCTGCGTGAGCGGATACCGGAATTTGCCGTGCTGAAGACCCTGGGGTTCACCAATGGCGGCGTTGCCTCGTTGGTGCTCGGCGAGGCCGTGCTGTTGTGCCTGGTAGGGGGCGCGCTGGGTTTGGGGGTTGCCGCGCTGCTGACCCCGTGGGTCGCCGGGACCGTCGAAAACATCCTGCCGGGCATCGAACTCGGCTGGACGATCGTCGCGACCGGACTGGGGGTCGCCATGCTGCTGGGTTTGGCGATTGGCGTGCTGCCGGCGCTGAGCGCGAACCGCCTGCAGATCGTCGACGCCTTGCGAGCGCGGGGTTAGGCGCGCCATATGTTGGGTCAGATCGTTGAAGTCTCGCTTATGAACCTGCGCAACCTGGGTTCCCGAATCGGTTCGTCATCGGTGATCGTGGTTGGCATTGCCGGGGTGGTCGCGGTGCTGGTGTCGATCCTCGCGATGGCGAACGGATTCCGTGCGACCTTGGAGAACACCGGCAAACCCGATCGTGCGCTGGTGCTGCGTGGCGGTTCGAACGGTGAGTTATCGAGTCGCATCATCAACGAGCACGTGGCGCTGGTGGGCCAGATGGAGGGAATCGAAGCGAGTAGCGCCGAGTTCTACACGGTGGTGGACGTACCCAAGCGCGCCACCGGTACGCCGGCCAACCTGGTGTTTCGCGGCGTCCAGGAAAGTGCCTTTGAGATTCGCCCGGAAGTGAAGATCACCGTTGGCCGGGTGTTCGAGTTCGGCAAGCGGGAGCTGATCGCCGGGCGCGGTGCCGCCGATCAGTTCGAAGGCATCGATCTGGGTGCCACGATGGTGTTTCGTGGCGTGGACTGGCATATCGTCGGGTTGTTCGAGGCTGGGGGCGCCATCAACGAATCCGAGTTGTGGGGTGACGTCAAGGTCGCGCAGAGTGTGTTTCGGCGGGAGGGTTCGGTCACGTCCATGCGCGTTCGTTTGAGCGAACCGGGCGTGATCGGGGATCTGAACCGGCGTATCGAGGAAGATCCGCGTCTCGACCTGACGATACGCTCCGAGCAGGAGTACTACAAAGCTCAGTCCGAGGGCCTCACCGCGCTGATTACCAACTTCGGCTACCTGGTCGCCGTCATCATGGCGATTGGAGCGATCTTTGCGGCGCTGAACACCATGTACAGCGCGGTATCGAATCGAACCGTCGAAATCGCCACGTTGCGTGCGATCGGCTTTGGTGGCACCCCGGTGGTGGTCTCGGTGATGATTGAAGCGCTGGTGCTGGCCGTTTGCGGCGGCGCGATGGGCGCGGTCATGGCGTATGTGTTCTTCAACGGACTGACGATCTCGACCCTTGGGGGTAGTTTCTCCCAGGTGGCGTTCGACTTCGCGGTGACGCCTGAGCTCATGCGTCAGGGACTGGCCTGGGCCGTGGTTCTCGGTGCGGTCGGCGGGTTGTTTCCAGCGCTGCGGGCGGCCCGTCTGCCCATTACGGTGGCATTGCGGGGCGAATAGGGGCGAAGATAGGAGGTTTTCCGAAGGCATCTCCTTTGCGCTCGGCTGAAGACCTGACCGACGGGTCGGTTCGCAAACATCTCATTCGTCTCACCATCCCTATGTTTCTGGGGATTTCGTCGATGATCGTGGCGTCGATGATCGACACCATCTACATCGGTTGGATCGGTACGCGCGAGCTTGCCGCCGTAAGCTTCTCATTCCCCGTCGTCATGGGGTTGGCCAGCATGTCCATGGGCCTGGGCGTGGGTGCCACCTCGATCATGGCCCGGGCGATTGGCAGCGGGAATCGCGACGCCAGCTTCACGTTGGCCACCCACACGCTCGTGCTGGTCGTGCTGCTGGTGGTGACCCTCGGCGTGGGCGGTTGGTTCGCGGGTCCCTGGTTGTTCACGCGGATGGGCGCCGATGCGGTGCTGCTGCCGCTGGTGCTGGACTACATGGACATCTGGTTCTTCGGCCTGCCTTTGTTCGCCGCGCCAATGGTTGCCATGAACATGCTTCGCGCCGCGGGCAGCGCGCGGACCCCTGGGGTGCTGATGTCCTTCGGCGCCGCCCTGCAGGTGGTGATTGCACCTGCGCTGATCTTCGGCATTCCGGGGCTGGTCGATGGCATGGGCTATCTGGGGTCGGCCTGGGCGTTCGTTGCGTCGCGCGCTGTGACCGCGGTAATCACCGTAGTGGTCCTGAACAACCGCGGCATGTTCAGACCGATGGTCAGCGTCTCGGCCATGCTCGTGTCGTGGCGCGAGGTGTTGCGGATCGGCGTCCCGTCGATGCTCACCAACCTGATCGCGCCCGTGTCGATGTCGGTGGCATTCTGGTTTCTGGCGGATCATGGTCATGCCGTGGTGGCGGCGTTCGGCATTGCGGTGCGGATCGAATCGTTGGCGTTGATGATCCTGATGTCGCTTTCGTCGAGCATGAGCGTGCTGGTGGGTCAGAACTGGGGCAAGCGGCAGTACTCGCGAATTCGCGAGGGGCTGTCGTTGAGTTATCGCTTCTCGTTTGCCTGGGGCGTATTTGCCCTGGCGCTGCTGGGCGGGCTCGGCGCGCAGATCGTCGGCTTGATCAACGACAACCCGGACGTCATCGCCGCCACCCACGACTACCTGCTGATCGTGCCGCTGAGCTACGCGTTGCTGGGGGTGTCGATGATGGCCGGCAGTTGTTTCATCGCGCTGGGTCGTCCCATGCCGTCGCTGGTCTTGTCGATTGGGCGCATGCTGGTGTTGTTCGTCCCGCTCGCCTGGCTCGGCGACGCCTGGTGGGGTTACCGGGGGGTGTTTGTTGCCAACGCGCTCTCCAACGTGATCGTGGCGATCGTCGGATACCTCTGGGTCACGCGTACCGTTCCCCTGAATCAACCGGACGGTGAACCCGCAGACCCCGCCCCGGTCTGAAGATTTGGACATCCATCAAAGTTTGGGACACCCATCATCTGTGACGTTCTGGACATCCGTGATCCGTGCTTCTGGATGAAGCGGTCGGTGATTGCCCTCCTGTGGCTTGTGCTCGCCGGTGGTGCGGCCGGGGCCAGCGCGGATCTGCCGATCTACCAGGTGCGGGTCGCCGAGCATCTGGCGAATCTGAGCGTTTCCGTATGCCGCTCGGCTGACATGCCGCATCGATTTGCTCTCGAGAGCCCCACGCAGGCGCGCGCCCTGCGCAACGTGACCTATGGCGCAAAACGGCTCGGTTCGCGGCATGGGCGGGTGACGGTGCCGGCGGACCAACCGGGGTGTCTCACCTACGACTTCGAGATCAGCGCGGTGCGCGAGGAACGACGTGCCTCGGTCCTGAGGTTGGGCGCTGATCTGATTGCCAGCCCCGCCGCCTGGTTGCTGGCTCCGGTCGACGAAGTACCGTTCGAGGTTCACTTCGCGTTGCCGCCGGGCATACAGGTCAGTGCGCCCTGGCAACCCTTGGATCAGGCATTGCTGCGTTATCGCGTTGAACCTTCACCCAGCGGCTGGCAGCCGATCGTGGCGTTCGGTCGGTTCGAGCAGTTTCCGATTCAGCTGCCCGGTGGACGCCTGGATGTGGCCGTGCTGGATGGCCAGCCGCGTGCGGACGTGGATCAAGTGCGGGTCTGGATCGAAACCGCCGCGCGACATGTCACGCTGGCCTATGGGTCGTTTCCGGTGCCGCGCACGCAGGTGGTGATCGTGCCAGTGGTTGGGCTCGACGCCTGGGGCGGGCGGGGCACCGGGGATGCCGTACCCTTTGCCCGGATACTGCGGCGCGGCGGATCCGCGGCCCAGTTCTTCGTCAATCAACTCGCGCCGTTGGAGAGCTACCTGACTGACTGGACTGCGACCCATGAATTCAGCCACTTGCTCTTGCCCTACGTCCACCAATCCGACGCCTGGCTCTCCGAGGGCATCGCCAGCTATTACCAGAACGTGCTGCGAGCTCGTGCCGGCACGCTTACGGAGGAGACCGCGTGGCGGAAGCTCCACGAAGGTTTCGCCCGGGGACGCCGTGACGACTATCGGGACACCCTCGCCGAATCCGTGCACTACCGCGGTCCCAACATGATCATGCGTATGTACTGGAGTGGTGCGGCGATCGCGCTGCTCGCGGACGTCGAGCTGCGTGAGCGTTCCGGGGGTACACAAAGTCTGGACACCGTGCTCGAGCAACTCCAGAGGTGCTGTCTGCCATCGAGCCGTACCTGGTCGGCGATGGAATTGTTCGACACGTTGGACGAACTCGCCGGCGGCAACGTGTTCAACGATCTGTATCGGCGCTGGGTCGATGCCGTTGAGTTTCCGGCCGTTGGCCCGGTGTTCGCGCGACTGGGAGTTGATCCGGACGGGCCCTCCCTCCGCCTGTTTCAGGCGCCCGGCTCGCAGATGCGTCGGGAAATTATGGCCGAGCGGTCGAGCAGGGAACATCGTCACTGATCTGTGCGGCTTCATCCCTTGAATTCGTGGTTCTGGCGGCACAGTGCATCGACGTCAGTACGGGTGGGGCGCGCAGCAGGCAATTGCGGATCGACTGCGCTATGAAGGCGGGACCATTTTAGACAGCAGCAGCCGTTCCCTGCATCATGCGCGGATGTTCGTGGATCCCGATCAGCAGTCTCGAAGCCGGCGTTATGTCCTGGCCTTTTGGGCATTTTGTGCGTTCCTGCTGGTGCCTGGTCAGGGCTGGGCAGGGGGTGGCGTCATGCTGCGAGATGATGTCTGCATCATCACGATCGGCTTCTATGAAGCGCACTTCACCGCCTACCAACCACAGACTCGTGGCAATGAGGAGTTCTGTAAGGATCTACCGGACATCGGCGAAACCCTGTTCGTGTTGGACTATCTGCATGCCAGCATGAAGGAGGTGCCCATCGACTTCCGGATCATCAAGGACGTCACCGAGCTGGGGCAGTTCGTCCAGCTGCGTGATATCGAAGCGATCGCAGACCTGGATGCGCATACGGTGTTTTATCAGCGCCCCACGGTGCGGACAGATGCCTCGCTGCGTGTCGATCACAGCTTTGTCGAATCCGGGGAGTACGTTGGGATCGTCACGGCGGGTCACCCGACGCAGGACACAATCTACACCGCGGTGTTTCCGTTCCGCGTCGGCAAGACCGACTACAGCAGGTTGATGTGGCTCGGATTACTGTTGTTGGTGCCGTTTGGCTACTACTTTGCGCGTCGGGGAGGGGCCCCGGTTCCTGGCGGTCCCAACGGTCCCAACGGTCCCAACGGTCCCAACGGTCCCAACGGTGACGCCGAGACCTCATGAGCGCCGGTAGGCGGCGCTGGCTCTGGCTGATCGCATTGGCGATCGCCGTCGCTGCGTTTCCGCCGCACTGGTATCCACTGCCGGTGCGTCTGATGTTCACCGCCTGGTTTGGCGCCGCGGACTACCGTGCGCTGCCGAGCTCGGTGGACCCGCGAACCCTCGATCCCGAGACGTTCTGTCCCGCCGACCCGTCCGGATGGCGGGCGCCGCGCACCATCGAAGGTGTTGCGATAGCGGAGTCTGCGGCTTGCGTGGCAGACAACCCTTTCGCGGTGGCCGCCTTCGTCAAAGGGACGAACAACGTCACCCAGCAGACGTTGCTGGCCAGCGAGTTGACGGCTGATGCGGTGGTAAAGGGCCGCGATCTCGACGGGGACGGCGATCCGGACGAGATTCACATTCGTTTGGAAGTGGCTGAACTGAACGGCGGTTCGCCGGTTTCGTCCTTGCCGGTGACGCAGTACGACATTGCCCCCGGCATTCAGCCGGGCTTGTGGGTGTTTGCGCCAAAACTGGTCGGCATGGCGGTGGAGAACTTCGAGTCGCAGCGGGCCCGATCTGCGCTACGGCTGCCGTCCCCGGTCATCCGTATCGAGCAAGGTGACCGGGTGCGGATTACACTCGAGAACACCCATTACATGCCGCACACCCTGCATCTGCATGGTGCGGACCATGGGTTCGTCGATGTCGACGGGCAAGGTAACGACGGCGTACCCATCACCAGTGAGGTTCCGGTGATGCCGGGGTTTTCGCGCACCTACGAGCTGACACCGCGCCACGCCGGCAGTATGTATTACCACTGCCATGTGCAGCCTCACGTACACGTCATGATGGGCTTGCAGGGAATGTTCATCGTCGAAGAAAACCGGCCGGACAACTGGCTGCAGACGCTGAATGTGGGTGCGGGATTGGTGCGCGCGTCATCGCGCGCCGTGTCGGCGGAATTCGCCCGTGAATATGATCTGCACTATCAGGACTTCGATAAGGAACTCGGTGAGCGAATTCGCCGTTACAACGATCCGCGGCTGATCACCCAGTCGATGCATCGCGACTACGACATTACTGATGCCACCCCGGACTACTTCACGCTCAACGGGCGATCGTTTCCCTACACCTTTCGTGAGTCCTTGCTGGTCGGGCAGGAAGACGACCTCATCAAGCTGCGGGTGGTCAACGGTGGCATGAAGGGCATCGCGCTGCATACTCATGGACACAAGTTCAGCGTTACGCATCGCGACGGCGTTGCGCTTCCGGAGGCCACCGTGGTGCCCCAGGACGTGGTCTGGATTGCCACGAGCCAGCGGGTCGATCTGGCACTTTCGTTACGTAACGATGGGCTCCACGCATACGGGCCGGGCATCTGGCCGTTCCACGACCACCAGCCTCAGGGCATCACCAACGACGGCATCGGACCGGGTGGAAATCTAAGCGCGATCGTCTACGCGCAGTACCTCGACGAGAACGGCTGGCCGCGTACCCGTGGGGTCGCCTGGGACAATTACTTCACCGCAGAGTATTACCGTAAGGAGGTACCCGTCTGGGAAGCCTACGCGCCGGGATTGTTCTCCGAGGCGGGGACCGATTGGTGGTTGTTGGCGCGCCTGGTCGGACTGGCGCTCGCGATTGGAGCGATGGTCGGGTTGGCCCTGACCGGCCTTTGGACCCGCGCAGTGGGCGGCAAATCCCCATGAGATGGCGAGGGCTGATAGCGTTTGCAGCAATGCTTGCGGGCACCTCGTTTGCACAAAACCATTCCGACCACGACATGGCGGTCGACCGCGCGGGCGTAGTGATGAACGAGAATCTAAGCGCCCTGCCGCGGGGTTGCGACGAGATCAGTCGAGACTATCAACTGACGATTCGGGCGGGTCGGGCGTACGCGCGCGGTGTCCCTGGGATGACCTTCGCGATGAGCGAGCACGACGTACGGGTCGAGCCGTGCAGCCGAATCGAGGTGACCTTCGTCAACGAGGACGACGTTCGGCATCAGTGGATGGTGCATGGCCTGCCGAAGTATCTGTATCCGGCTGGCATGTTTCATCTGGAAGCCTCCGGCGGGCAACGGGTCACCGGTACGTTCATCGTGCCGGGCGAGGATCGGAGCTATCTTGTGCATTGCGACATTGCACAACACATGGAAAAAGGCATGCGCGGCCAACTGGTGGTGGGCAGCGGCAGTGGCGATTTATGGGGCGTCACCGGGGTCAGTGATCAGTTCTATCGATCGTCCTACTGGCCACGCGACACCTACCTGTGGGTGGCTGTAGCGCTGCTCGTCGGCTTCCTGGCATCGGTGCGTTTGGCGAGGGGCTAGAGCGCGGTTCGGTGAGGATCGTCAGGGCGATCAGCCGGCTGCTTTGCGTTTGGCGATCGCAGCCAGAATCCTGCCGTGCTCCGCCCGCGTGATCGAGTAGAAACTCGCTGCCGCCAGCGTCAGGCCGACCATCACGAGGATGCCGGGTCCCAGTGCTACGCCGAGCACACGCAATGATTCGGGATTCAGTGTCGCGGCCGTCGCGTTCTTCTCGATTCCCGCGAGGTCGATCACGATGCCCGACATCACGGTGCCGAATCCAGCGATGGCTTTGGCGGCGAAGCTCAGGGCGGCGTAATAGATGCCTTCGTGGCGCTCGCCGTGCAGTTCCTCGTGTTGATCGGTGATGTCTGCGACCATCGAGCCCAGCATCACCCCGAGTACGCCGATGCCGAGGCCGCAGATCGAGTTGCACACCAGCACCAGTTGAAACGCCAGGGGATCGCCGTTTTCGGGATAGATGCCCAGCAGTCGCGAGATGATTGGCGTCGTGTTGAACACGGCGTACCAGATCAGGCCGCCCATGAGTAAGTTCTTCTTTTCGCTGATGACCTTACTGAGGGGCACGGCCAGCATTGCACCAACGAACCCTCCGAGCACCGTCATCGGAAACATGATGCTGAGCTGATTGGGCGTAAACTCGAAGAACAGCGTGCCGAGATAGATCGACAGGGTCGTCACCATGCCCATGGTCATGCCGAACAGAATCGCGGTCGCGACGATCGAGCGAAACGCGCGCAGCGCAAACGCCTGACTCGCCTCCCGGACCACCTGCCGGATGCTGAACCGCCCTGTGACGTGGCTGGCTTTGGGCATTCTGGCGATCTGATCGTGAGTTCCGAGCGCGGATATCCAGATTCCG
>SMWF01000065.1 GCA_004357385.1 Gammaproteobacteria bacterium
AACCCAGCTTTCTATACGTTTGATTAAACGTTCGTGCTGACTAATGCCCATACCCGTAGGCGCTGATGCCCAAAACGAATAGTAGTACCGACGATATCGAGAGTTGGTCATCGGTTCGACTCCGCTCTTTTGATGTTGTCATTGAACCGCAGCATCAATCGATCGGTGTTGATCGTAATCAAACTAGACGCGGTAGGCACAATTCCAAACACTACGCCGCAACCCAACGGTTAACGATGCGCAACATGGTGAAGTCATGACCGTCAACAAATTTGGCCATGCCAGCCGATCCGGCATCGTCCGCGATGGCGCCACAGGTGAGAATCGCCTGGTCTTCGGCGAACACCCACGCAGCCCCCAACGCCAGAATCCAGACCTAGCGTTGCATGAGTATTACGCAAAAAAAGGAGATGCGCGCCGAAGCGCGCATCCCGTAGCCCTCCTTAAGTCCGCGCGATCAGAGCTCCTGGGTCAGGCGCACGTACCACATTGCGCCGCGGATATCGTGCACGAAGGTTTCGATGCCGCCCAGATTGAATATGGGATCCGGGAACTCATCAAAGATGTTACGCCCGCCCACCTCCAGAACGGTCTCCTGATCCTCACCCAACAGGCCCTGGAACCGGTAGGCGTAGTTAGCATCCACGTAGGTGATGTCATCGGCCTTGTCCGTACCATTGAAAAACAACTGGCCACCGAAAAGGGCACCAGAGTTAAAACTCAGGTCGTACTCGTCGAACCAGCGCACCTTGATCATCGCGCTGTGGTTGTTCAACGTCCAGTTCAGCCTGCCAACGAATCGCCACTCCGGGATCGGTGGAATGTCCACCAGTTCCTCGTTCTGACGTCCTGCTGCGTCGCCGCTGGGCAACCCCGGGCCGAGGTTGTAACTGTACTCATCGACGAAGGTTGCATTCAAATTCACCGTGAAGAGTCCCCAGGCATCCCAAGGCAGGTTGTAGCGACCGTAGAAATCCCACGACTTGTTCTTCATTGAGGCCGCGTTCAGCCGGCGGGTTTTGACCTTGGTGATCACGCCCGTGGTGTCACGGATGATGTTGGGATCCGACATTCCGCTCGAGAACCATATGTCGATGTCGGTCTGGTCGCCCGCAGCCAGCCCGGCCGCCAGGAAATTGTCGAAGTCCTGGTTGATGACGTTGTTCATCGACAGCTCGATGATCCGGTCGTCGAAATCGTACACCGCGTAGTCGACGCCGAGTTTCAGGTCTCGATCGAGCAACTCGAGCGACAAGCCAATGTTGAACACATCCGCCTCTTCAGCCACGAGCGCCCGGTTCCCTGAAGGACATGCCGCCCGGAACGACTGGGTGAAGTCCAGCGTAATCGGATCGTTTGCGGTCTGCAGGCCGCAATCTTCCGTCTCGAACTGATCTTCGAGGGTCGGCGCGATGAATGCCTGGCTCCAGGAAGCACGTACCGAGAGCATGTCGATCGGTTGCCACAGCGCCGCAATTTTCGGCGTGAAGTCATCGCCGATCTCCCCGCCATAGTCCACGTAGCGGCCCGCAAGCTGCAACTCGAGCTCGCCACCGGCGCCACCCGAAAGAACCGGCACGTAGAATTCGAAAAACGCCGAAGCGACGTCCTGCTCGGCCTTCCAATCGAGACCGCAGCCGCCCTCGTGCCAATCGCAGGCATTTTGTTGGGCGTTGATGTCGGTGTCGCGCTGATCGTTGCGGTACTCATACCCGAAGGCCCCTGCCAGCGTGCCTGCGGGCAATTCGTAGAGATCACCCGTTGCGATAACACCGAATGAGTAGAACTGAAACTCCTCGATGTCGTCAGCGGTGATGTTGATCGAGTTCATCACATCCTGGGTGTTGGCAAAGCCCGGGGTACCCGTATCGCTGCAGACACGATCCACGCAGCTCAACTGCTGGGTGGAGAACGGGTTCCAGGTGGATAGAAAGCCGTCATCGGAGTTCGCCTTGAGTTGACCCTGCAACCCCTGAACGAGCCGGCTCTGGCTGGTGTTCTTTTGGGAGAAATTCCAGTCCCATTTCTCATAGATGCCCGTCGTCTGAACTTCCCAACTGGTATCGGCGATGGCGATGGTCAGCGTGTCGGCGATCCGAAAGTCGGTCTGGTCGAATGTGGCGTTACCGGTGTTCGATCCGTCACCAAGGAGCTCGGAGGCCTTGGTACCGAGCTTGCCCATCGCCCGCAACGCGATCACGTCCACGTCTTCGTTGAACGGAATGCCGCCCCCAGCGGGATTGAACGCATCTGGATGCAGGATGACATCCATTACGCCATCGCCGTTCGCATCGACGCTGCCGCGATCCGGGATGCCGTCGTTGTCGGCGTCGAGGGCGAACAGCTGCTCACCTGGGTCGAGCATGTCGTTAGCGTTCATGTCGCCGAATGCGCGATAGGGATTGCCCGGATGAGTACCAAGCACGATCGGAAACTCTTCGGTCCGTCCGCCCGGGTTCTGCGCGGAACCGCGGCTGTCGGTCTCCAGACGCGCATAGATGATGTCCATCTCGTTGCTGATGTTGTCCGAGAAGTCGAAGCGGAAGTTGACCCACGCAGAGTACTGATCCTGCGGGTTCATGAAATTCCACCATTCGCCGAAGTGCAACCGGCAATTTTCTTGCCCCGAGGTCGTTCCTACATCGCCGCTTACGTAGTTTCGTTTTTGCCCAACGTCTGTACCACCCGGGCCGTTCTCGGTACCACATCCGGGATCCACGCGTCGGGTCGAACCCACGATGGCGCCGGTGGCGTCTCGGTCCGGGACCAGCCAATCACCCGGATTTCCGGTACCCGACCGCTCGAAACCCTGACGTAGATACTTCGCACGATCGACCTGCTGCAGTTCGCCGCGATTCGAGTATCTCAGCCCGACCGTGATGTGCCCATTGTCTGTGTCTGAGCCCATGAGCAGTTCGAGCTGGGATTCATCGAAATCGCCCCGTTTGTCTTCGGTGTAGAAGGCCGTCGCCTTGATCCCGCTGAAGTCCTTGCGCGGAATGATGTTGACCACGCCAGCCACTGCGTCCGTGCCATACAGGGCGGAGGCCCCGTCCTTCAGGATGTCGATCCGTTCGATCGCGATCTGCGGAATCGTGTTCGTCAGGAACGGATTGTTGGTGCGTCTCCCGTCGATCAGATCGAGGGTGGCGCCTGGCCCAAGCCCGCGCAGGTTGGCCTGGCTGGTGTTGCCGAGTTGGAATCGCGCGGCGTAGGTATTGGTCTGGTATTCCGTACCGTAGTTGAAGGTCTGATCTACCAATATCTCACCCAAATTGGGCGTAGCGTTGGCTGCGATCTGCTCCTGGTCGATTACCGTGAGGGGCGACGCCGAATCGAAGCTATCGCGTTTGATGTACGAACCCGTTACCACGATCTCTTCTATGATGTCTTGCGCGGTTGCGGATGGGGAAAACGAGGCAAACGTTGCCATGAGGCAGCACAAACCCCCGGCTCTCAACAGTCTGGGTCTAGTCATTGGTTCTCTCCGTTCAGGTCTTAACTGCACGTTGCTTGTGGATCGACCATACGGCTGGGCGTTTGCAACAAATTGATCTGGATCAAAAAACCGGCTTGCCGACCAACGTATAGATGTGCATTACGTAAAAGCACGGACTCGAGGTCGAAGTAGCTGCCCTTTAGATAGTGGTTAGCCGTCTACTGGTGCCGTAATGTTGCATAGCTCCCACAATCGCCCACCCGACATGCCCGGCATTGATGAATCGATCGCCGTGAAGGTCGGATTCGCGGAGATGCTGAAAGGTGGCGTAATCATGGACGTCACCACCACCGAGCAGGCCGTGATCGCCGAGGATTCCGGGGCGGTCGCGGTCATGGTGCTGGAACGCATCCCCGCTGACATTCGTAACGACGGCGGCGTTGCACGCATGACCGACCCGGCGCTAATCGAGGAAATCCAAGCTGAAGTCTCGATTCCGGTCATGGCCAAATGCCGTATCGGCCACTTTGCCGAGGCCGGTATCCTGGAGGCGTTGGGGGTCGATTTCATCGACGAAAGCGAAGTGCTGACACCCGCTGACGATGCGCACCACATTTCCAAGCACGCGTTCAAGGTACCTTTTGTTTGTGGCGCGACGTGTCTGGGTGAAGCCTTGCGGCGCATTGGCGAGGGTGCGGCCATGATTCGTACCAAGGGGGAAGCCGGTAGCGGCAACATCGTGGAAGCAGTTCGACACATGCGCGCTATCCAAAACGAGATCAGACGCGTGAACGTGTTGGACGAAGCCCAGTGGATGACGGAAGCCAAGAAAATTGGCGCACCGTATGAGTTGGTTCGTCGCGTCGCCGAGGAATGCAAGCTGCCTGTGCCGAACTTTTCGGCGGGTGGTATCGCTACACCGGCGGACGCGGCGCTGGTAATCCTGCTTGGCGCCGAGGCCGTGTTTGTAGGCTCGGGAATCTTCAAGTCCGACGACGCTCCTGCACGTGCGGCAGCTATCGTCAAAGCCACGACACATTTCGCGGATCCGAGCATTCTCCTGGAAGTCAGCCGCGGTCTGCGTCCCGCAATGAAGGGTCTCGACTTGAGAGAAATTTCACCGGAGGCACGGTGGGCTACGCGCGGATGGTAGAGGGGCCAGTCGGGGTCCTCGCATTGCAGGGTTCCTTCGTCAAACACGCAGAAATTCTGTGCAGCCTAGGCGTGCAGACAAGACAAGTTCGTCTGCCGGAGGATTTGCAAAATTGTGTAGGGCTGGTCATACCGGGCGGCGAATCCACGACCATGAGCCATCTGATCGACGACTTCGCGCTGCGAGAACCGCTCATCGCTTTCTCGCGACAACGCCCGGTACTGGGCACCTGCGCAGGGCGTATCATAATGGCCCGCGACGTCGATGATCCACGCGTAATACCGCTCGGTATTCTGTCCTGCAAAGCATTGCGTAACTACTACGGTCGGCAAATAAACAGTTTCACAGCACCGGTTCGCGTGCCGTTTGATTGTTCGTCGCGCCCGTTAGATGCCGTGTTTATACGCGCGCCCGGCGTCGTCGAATGTGGACCTGAAGTCGAAATTCTCGCGACCCACCGCGATCAGGCGGTAATGTTGGGCCAGGGACATCATCTAGGCCTGGCTTTTCACCCGGAACTGGGGAGCGACCCAAGGGTTCACGCGTATTGGTTGAAGGGGTTCATGCCTTGATCGACCCAGCCGGTTACGTCTGCACAGAGCCGTATTGTGCGATATCCGTTTCCTGACTGTAGCGAAGCAGCGGGAGCAGCAAACTGTTGTTGAGAGGGCCAACATGAGGATGCAGTCATTGTCCAACCGTCCGGTCCGGCTACTGCTGATCAACCCCCGCTCTCCCGAAAGCTTCTGGAGTTTTCACTGGGCGCTCGACAGGATTCTACCTGGTAAGCGGGCACTTAACCCGCCGCTGGGTCTCGCTACTGTCGCAGCTCTGTGTCCGGCGCACTGGGAGGTGGAGATCGTCGACGAGAATATCGAAAGTATTCCCCTCGATCCGGTCGTGGACATCGTCGGCATCTGCGGCATGGCCGTACAGTTCCCCCGCCAGAGCGAACTGTTGCGCTACTACCGCAGGCGGGGCCACTACGTTGTGGCCGGAGGCAGCTATGCTTCCCTGTGTCCGCAACGTTACACCGAGCTTGCCGACAGTGTGGTCACCGGCGAGGCCGAGTA
>SMWF01000066.1 GCA_004357385.1 Gammaproteobacteria bacterium
CCTCAGATCGATGACGGCATCGATGATGATGTAAGCGACGTGCACGCCTTTGGGCCCTACCGAACGGGCGATCGATTCGGCCAGGATTCGCTGCGCGGCCTTGGTCGGGGCAAAACCAGCGAAAAAATCTTTGCCGCGGGTCGCGGCGGTGTTGCCGGTGACAATGATCGAACCGTGTCCCGCATCGATCATGGCGGGCGCAACGGCCCGCGACAGATACAACAGCCCCATCACGTTGACCTGGAAGTTCTGCTGCAGGATTGCCGGATCGATGGTCATGAAGTCGCCGCGGGCGCCGCCAACTGCGTTGTGGATGACTACTTCAGGGGCGCCCAGGTCTTCGCCGACCGCGCTGACGGCCGCGTTCACGGCCGCCTCATCGGCGAGGTCGCAGACGTAGCCCTTGGCATTGGGCAGCTCGGCTTCGAGCGCATCCAGTCGCGCCTTGGTGCGGGTCAACATGGCAACGGCGTAGCCCCCCTCGTGAAAACGCCGAACCAGGGCGGTGCCCGTCCCCGGACCGACCCCCGTCACCAGGCAAACCGGTTGGTCGGCCATTTCCGTTATTCCCCCGTGAAGTTGGGTTGGCGTTTTTCCGTGAACGACGCGATGCCTTCGGCGAAGTCCTTCGAGTTGGCGGTGCGCTGCCGCATCGTCGGGATCTCGTCTATCGCCGCTTGCTCGCCGGCCTCGAGATAGACCTGGGCGCCTCGTTTGATCTCCTGCACCGCCAGCGGCGCATTAGCACAGATCTCGGCGGCGATCTCGAAGGCACGCTGAATCTGCTCTCCGGCGGGCACCACCTCCTGGACGAAGCCCAGTTGCAGGGCGCGCGCCGCATCGAACTCGTCAGCACGCAGCAGATGATACATGGCGTTGCCCCAACCCGCGCGCTGCACGTAGCGCAGGTGGGCACCGCCGAACACGGCGAGACCGCGCTTGGGCTCCATCTGACAGAACCGGCAGTCATCGGCCGCGATGACGATGTCCGCGGCCAGCATCATCTCGATGCCGATGGTGAACGTGACACCTTGCACGGCCATGACCAGCGGCTTGCGGCAGCGCCGCCGGAGTCCGAACGCGTCGACCCGTTCGTCCGGGGTGGTTTCCCGTTCGCCGGATTGCATCGAGCCCGCAAAGCGCGGCAGATCGAGTCCGGCAGTGGTGTGTTTGCCGGCGAAGGTCAGCACTCCCACCCACAGTTCGGGGTCCTCATCCAGCACCGTGAGTTGCTCTGACAGCGCGTCGAACATCTCCGGCGTAAAGCCGTTCATCTTGTCGGCACGATCGACTTCGATGTGAAGGATGTGCCCGTCGCGTTCGCCGCGGACCACGCCATCGCTCATGTCCGTGCCCCCTGTTGCCTGACGATCTCCTCCTCCACGTCACGCAGCTTGTCCTTGCCGAAGTAGAGTTCGTCGCCGACGAAAAAGCTCGGCGAGCCGAACACACCGCGGGTGACCGAATCTTCCGTGTTGGCCATCAGCTGCGCCTTTACCTCCGGATCCTGGATGCCCTCCATGAGGGTCTCGACCGGCAGTTCGGATTCGGTGAGTGCCGCGACGATTACCTCCGGATCGTCCATCTTCTTCGGCTGCGCCCACATGTGTCGATACACTTCGTCGACGTAGCGTGCGAAGAAGCCTTCTCGCTGAGCAACGATAGCGCCGCGCATGAGCTGCAGCGTGTTCACCGGAAAGAACGGATTGCGCTCGTAGTCCGTAATGCCATGGGCCTTCAGAAAGCGGGCCGTCTCCAGCCCCTGGTACTCGCCCTTGTTCCTGATCCCCTGCAGCGACACGGCAGGCGATACGTTGTTGGTGGCTTTGAACACGCCACCGAGCAGGATCGGAACATAGGTGACGGCAACGCCGGTACGCGCCTCGAGTGCTGGTATCACCAGATGGCTCAAATACGCGTTCGGGCTACCGAAATCGAAATGAAACTCTACGGTCACGCTCATGCTTGGCTCCTGTATTCGGATTCGTCGACCATCCGCTGTTGTGCCACCCGAATCATAGCGGGAACCGGCGCCCAGTTAGCCCGTATCATTGGCTCGACCGTGCGACGTTGCATCGCACACAAAAACAGCCAGGATCGAACCCAGGAATGTGCGGAATTGCGGGCTTCATCTACCGTCAGCGGCGGCCGGACACAGGTGAACTGACCGAGATCGTCAACCGGATGGCGGCCCGCCTGCATCACCGCGGCCCCGACGCCGGCGGCACCTGGACGGATGCTGAAACGGGCGTTGGCCTCGGTCATCGGCGACTATCCATCATTGATCTTTCGGTGGCTGGCGCGCAGCCCATGCAATCGGCCAGCGGACGTTATGTCATTGTTTACAATGGAGAAATCTACAGCACCACCGCCGTCCGCGAGGAACTCGGGGCGGCGGGTTACCCGTTCGCGGGCCATTCGGATACCGAAATCCTGCTGGCGGCCATAGATCGTTGGGGTCTGACCAAGGCCCTGGATTCGGTACACGGCATGTTCGCCTTCGCCGTGTGGGACCGGGAAAAGAGACAGTTGTCCCTGGCCCGGGACCGGGTCGGCAAGAAACCCTTGTACTATGGCTGGTGCGGCGACACCTTTCTGTTCTGTTCGGAGCTGAAAGCGCTCCGCGTGCACCCGGAATTCGACCACGCCATCGACCGCGATGCCCTCGCACACTACGTCCGCTATGGCTGGATCTCCGAACCCCTGTCGATCTACCGGAACATCCGCAAGCTGCAGCCCGGTGCCTGCGTAACGATCGCTGCGGGAGCAACCCCGTGGTCCGCAAGCGAGCAACAGTACTGGGCGGCCAACCGTGTCATTGAAGACGCACGAAGCGACCCTTTCACGGGCTCCTTCGAGCATGCCTGTAATCAACTCGACGAAGTTCTGACAGCGGCCGTGACCGAACGCATGGTGGCCGACGTGGACCTCGGCGCGCTGCTGTCCGGAGGCATCGATTCCAGTACCGTAGTCGGCATGATGCAACGGCATTCCGAACGGCCCGTCAAAACATTTACCATCGGTTTCAGAGAAAAAAAGTACAACGAAGCGACCCATGCGGCGGCAATTGCCGAATACCTCGGTACCGAACACGAAGAGCTCTACGTGACGCCCCAGGACTGCCTCGATGTCGTCGAGAAACTGCCGGCGATTTACGACGAGCCCTTCGCCGATGTTTCCGAGATTCCCACCTACCTGGTTGCGCACATGGCCCGGCAGCACGTCACAGTGGTGTTGTCGGGTGACGGAGGCGACGAAACCTTTGGCGGCTACAAGCATTACGCGGAAGGATTGGCCCGTTGGGAGCGGCTGTCCAAGCTGCCGAGAGGTCTGCGCAGCGTTGCCGCCCATGCGGCCACCGCGCTGAGCGACGCAAGCTGGAAACTGCTGAAGCCCGGCAACCTGGACGCAGCGGGGCGGTTGCCCGGCTGGAGAAGGGCGCCCGGCAAGTTGCCGCGCAAGACCCGCTACTGGGGAGCCAGGTCATCCCAGGAGTTGCTGGCCAATCATTTCACCCGGACCAACCGAGCCGAATCGCTGGTCGTCGATGGCCAGTGCGGCGCCAGCAATATGAACGACCCGGCCTCGTGGGCCCGGGGAATAGACCCGCTGTCAGCCATGCTGCAATTCGACTTTTCCGGCTACCTGGTCGGCGACATCCTGGTCAAAGTTGACCGAGCGACGATGGCCGTCAGCCTGGAGGCGCGGTGCCCGATCCTCGATACCCGGGTCACGGAGTTCGCCTGGACTCTGCCTAACGAGTTCCTGATGGATCGCAAAGGCGGCAAGAGAATTCTGCGCCAGGTGCTGCAGCGCTACGTGCCCATCGAATACACGGACCGCCCCAAGCGCGGTTTTGGCGTCCCGATAGACGATTGGTTACGCGGACCGCTGAGAGACTGGGCGGAAGACCTGATCTCGCACAACAGAGTGAAGGACATCGGCTATTTTCATGCGGACGCCGTGAGGACTCTCTGGGAACAGCATCTGTGCGGCTGGTGCAATCACGCCAACGTGCTGTGGGCGATACTCATGTTCCAGGCGTGGTACCAGGCGAGCGACGCCTCCTGAGCGGCCATCAGAACCCCAGGTCTCAGACTCCTTTGAATTCAGGCACGCGTTTGTCGAGAAACGCCCGCACTGCTTCACGGTGGTCTTCGGTGCGGGTGCAGCGCACCATTCGATCCGCCTCCATGGCCAGGCAGGTCCTGAGGTCCGCGCTCATCGCACGGTTCAGGTTTTCCTTCATGTAACGAATCGCGATCGGCGGACCGTTCGCAATCGTTGCGGCAAGCTCCGCGGCGCGCGCAGCCAACTCAGCAAATGGCACCACCTCGTTGAATATGCCGAGGTCCCTGGCTTCCTCAGCGCTCACCCGTCGGGCCGTGTAGAACAGTTCCTTGGCCGTCGCAGGCCCGACCAACTGGGTCAGCAGCCAGCTACACCCATAGTCACCCGAGAGGCCAATGTTGGCGTAGGCGGTGGTAATGAACGCGCTGTCTGCAGCAATGCGCAGGTCGCACGCCAGTGCGATGGAGAGTCCCGCTCCGGCCGCCGCTCCAGGCAGCGCCGCAATGGTCGGCTTGGACAACTCGTGCAAACGGACCGTCAGTGTCTCCTGTTTGTGTTTCAAGCCGCGGATCGCATCGTCGAGACTCGGTCGCGGCGCATCGGAGACCGCAGCTGTCGTTCGATTTGCACCCATGCCCGAGACATCTCCGCCGGCACAGAACGCCGTGCCCGCGCCGGTGATGACCACGCAGCGTACAGTCGGGTCTGTATCCAGATTCAGCAGGGTCTGGCGCAGTGCCGGCGTCAGGTTGTCGGACAGCGCGTTGCGCTTCTCGGGTCGATTCAGCGTGAGGGTCGCCACATGCCCATCGATAGCGCACAACAGTTCGTCAGTACCGGTATCTACCCGCGTCATGATCCTTCCCGTCGATTCAGTCGTCCCCCATCGTACATCCGCGTACTTAGAATTGGACATCCATCAAAGTTCGGGACACCCATTGGGTATCCCAATGGGTGTCCCGAACTTTGATGGATGTCCAATTCTAGGGTGCCGGGGGGAGGGCAGCGAACCGTGCGTCACAGATCGCGACGAAGCGCTTGGCGCCCTCCGAGAGCGGTTGGTGGCGTTTGTAATAGATGCCCACGGTTCGTTCGATGGTGCCGAAGTTCAGGTTGGGAACGGGTATCAACTGATCGAATTCCGGGAGCAGTGTGTCCGGAACGAAGGTTACCCCTTTACCGGCGTCCACCAGCGCCAGACGCAGATCGAGGTGGCTCACCTCCCAGACGCTGCCGAACAGGTCACGCAACCGCTCCAGGCCAGGCCGCTTCGCCGCGTCATCGAGATACGAGGTGATCAGCGAGACCTCCGTCAGCGTCGGGTTGGAGTCGTGCATCAGCAGTTCGAACTTGGGGTGAGAGCGATGCACCACCAGGACGCGCTGCTCGGTAAAGAACCCACGGGCGACGAAGTGTCCCGGCATCTGGCGCTGAAAGGGCCCGAAGCCCAGCTCCCAACGCCCCTCATCGACACCCGCGATGATCTCGCGACTGGGTGCGACATCCAGCTTCAGCCGGGTCAAGGGGTTGCGCTCACAGAACTCCAGCATCAGCTCCGTGCCATGAAACCGGTTGACCACGCTGCTCATGGCCAGATTCAGGGTCGACAGCGCCCCCGTCTTAATTTGTTGGATATCCTCGAGTGCAATCGCTTCCTCGTGGATGACCGTCTGCGCATAGCTGTGCAGTCGAATTCCAGCTTCGGTGAGCGTTGGCTTGCGACCCCGCACCAGCAGTGGCGCATTCAACTTGTGTTCCAGGTTGGCGATGGTCTGACTCACCGCGGACTGCGAAACGTTCAACCGCTCCGCCGCTCGGCTGAAGCCGCCTGCTTCGACAACCGCGCTGAACACGCGAATCTCATTTCGCTCAATCTGCATGTTGCTCGCACGATTCCGTGCGCCTCCGCGCCCGCGCTAACCTTTACACAGGCGGGCCGCCGTCGCCAACACCCACGCTTATCGCTCCATCAGCGCCACTGATGGATAAGCAGATCTGGCCAACCCATAAGCACGCCGGTGTTCTTTCGACGCGACCCGACAGATAGCCTTCTTTTGGCCTGACGAAGCGCTGATGGAGCGCCGACGTGGCACCTGATTGCACGAGGAAAACCGGAAAATGAACAGCATCGTAAAAGGGCTCGAGGGTCTGGAGGTCGACGACACGGCAATCTGCCTGGTAGAGGGCACCGCCGGCCAACTCTCCTATCGGGGCCAACCGATCGCGGCGTTGGTGAAGCGACCCTTCGTCGAGGTGGTCAGCCTGGTGGTCGCAGACACCACCGCTGGGCTCGCCGACGAGTTGCGCGCGGCCGGTGCGCTCACGGAACACGAGGTCAGGTTGTTAGGAGAGGCCGCAGCGAGCGGCGCCCACCCGATGCAGATCCTGGCCGGTCTGACCCTCTTGCTGGGCGGCGGTCCTGGCTTCGAGCGCTTCGGAGATGCCGCGGCGGGTTTTCGCGTGGCCGCGAAACTGCCCGCACTGATCGCAGGACTGCTGCGCCTGCGCGCGGGCAAGCCGATGATCGACTATCCAATCGACGTACTCGACTACAACACCCGCTTCCTGATTCAGGCCGGTACCGCCGATCCGAGTGAGCATCTGTGCGAGGCGTTCAACGTGACTCAGATCCTGCAGATTGAGCACGGGTTCAACGCCGGCACGTTCACTGCCCGGGTCATCGCCAGTACCCTCGCCGACGTTCAGAACAGCCTCGCCGGGGGTTTCGCCGCGCTGCACGGGCCGCTGCACGGAGGCGCCGACCAAGCGGCGCTGGCAATGGCCGACGAGGTGGGAGATCCTGCCGCCGCGGCCGACTTCGTGGACCACTGCCTGGCCGAGGGGCGCAAGATCATGGGCATGGGACACCGTGAGTACAAGGTGCTCGATCCCCGGGCGCGGTTCGTCAAGGAACTCGCCGCCGAGCTGTCGCGCGAATCACCCCTGCAGGCAACCTTCCAGATCCTCGAGGCAATCGAAGCCCGGTTTCGCACGCGCATGCTCGAGAACGGCAAATCGCTGTACGCGAATCTCGAGTTCTACAAAGGCGTAGTGTATCGCGCTGCGGGATTGCCGCCGGACTTCTTTACTACCGCCTTTGCCATGGCACGCGTGTTCGGCTACCTCGCGCACTTCATGGAATCTCGGGTGGACAACCGTTTGATCCGGCCGGCCGCGCGCTACGTCGGCGTGATGCCTTAGTGTCCTGTCCGATCAGTCATTCCGGCGTCAGCTCCAGACGCAGGCGGATCATATCGCGCGCCTGGATGCCATCCTCGATGATCGGCTCAGGATAGTGCCGGGTAAAGAAATCCGCGTCGACCCCGACGATTCGAAACCCGTTGCGTTGATAGAAGGCGAGGTTGTGGAGGCTCGAGTTGGCAGTGCCGACGTCGACGACCCGCGCCCCCTTCGATTCGGCCAGCCCCAGCGCATGGCCGATCAGGCGGCGGCCGAGTCCGCATCCCCGGTAATCCTCCCGCACCGCGATGTTCATCAGCTCGAAGTGCGTGGGCGCGTGCCGAGCCAGCGCATACACAGCGATCGCTTCATCATCCACCTTGGCGATCCGGGTCAGCTCGTCGCTGAGATAACCCTCAATGCGCGCACGCGACGGGTCGGCTTGCAGCAGCAGGTCCCATGGATATTCGCCTTCGTAGGGACGCACGATGTGCGCCGCGCGCGGATCGAAGTCGATCACCAGGATTCGCTGCCCGGCTCGCCCTTGAACGGACCGATGATTTCCCGGGTCACCCAGCCGCCGTAGAAGGTCCCCGGTTGTGGATAGGCGATCTCGCCGTCGATCCGGCAGTCGAGCAACGCCGGGTGGAACGAGAACCAGCCAGCCAATGCTTCGAATTCCGGGAACGTGTCCCGGTAACACCAGGCCCCCGAGGGAATTGTCAGATCGCCAACCACCACATCGAATTCTTCGGCGATCCCCTTCCACTCACACGTCGATTGCGTGCCGTTCGACACCAGATACTCCATTCGCACCGATTCTGCCGCAACGTACACGGTGGGCGGTCCGGCGGTTTCAAGTACCCGGATAGCGTCATCGGACTCCGCAATCACCGTCGCATCTGCGCGCACCAGGACGTGCCGAAAGTCCGGCGCAATGATCGGTGGTCTGGGGTAGTCCCAGACCGATTCTTCGCCGTGCCCCGTAGCATGGGCAAAATCCGGCCGCGCCTGACCTCGCCACTGCCATTTGTCGCGCGCTTGCTGCACCTCGGCCGTACGCTCGAGCACCTTAGATCCGCCGCATCCGCACTGCCATCACCGGCGGCAGTTCAGTCATCTGCTTCCAACTGACATCCGACATCGTCTCCAGCTCGGGGAGGCGCGGCTCGAGCAATCCGTCCACGGCCATTCCGTAGCGAAACCCGTACCCTAACAACACTTGCAAGGGGCGATGAAAGACATACTGAGGCACCGGCTGACCGAGAATCCCTTCGCTCTTGCGCGCAAACGGGGTGAGATAACGAGATATCTTGATGCCGCTGCGCGTGATCAAACGCCCTTCGGCGTTCTCGGACTGCTCCGCCACGCTGGCGACGCCGGCGGAGTGGAAACAAGGATGCGTGACCGTGAACACGAAGCAGCCACCGGGTCGCAGCAGCCGCCTCAAATTCCGGAACAACGGCTCGACATCGGGCATGTCCATCAGCGCCATGGTGCATACGGCCTTGTCGAATCCACCGTCTGGGAACTGTTCCAACGCCTCATCTTCGCCTGCATCCAGCACGCGAAAATCGATCTCGAACTCCTTCGAACGCTCACGCGCCCGCTCGATGAACGCGGCCGCCTGATCGAAGGCCGTGACGCGTGCCCCAAGTTCGGCCATACGCCGGGTGAAACGCCCCGCGCCACAGGCAATGTCCAGCACGCTCTCACCGGGCGTAATTTCCAGCAAGGTTTCGCTGGCGGGTTCGATGAGATAGTTCTGGAAATCGTTGCCATCGCCAACCCGCTCATCCCACCACTTGGCATTGGCGTTCCAGATGTCGCGGTTCTCGGCACTGAGTTCCGGGTGATCCGTCTGCGGATTGGTATCAGCCATGGTTTCGCCCTCCGAAACGTTGCCACCAGTGCTTCGCTCGTTGACCGCGGCGCCGGTACAACCGACGGGTGAGTTCGGGTGCGACCCGATCGTAATTATCCCAGCTGTCTTCGACGTCATAAACCGACGAAGCTTCGAGGTTCAACGCAGCCGCATAGTCGTCGAGGTATCTCGCGTAGTAGCGCTCGGTAAATCGGAGTCCCACCTCGTTCAAGTGCTCGCGCCGCAGTGTTCCGGCGGTCGCTTTGATCAGAAACTCGACTGGCTTGAGATCGCGCATGCGCAACCTTACCACCTCGCCGGCGATGCCCTGCTTCAGCCCATCGGACAACAGATCCAGGTTTGCACACCACGCCAGGTAGATACCCATGGGGCCTGCCGCGCGGTCGATGGATCCCGCTTCGCCCACGTGCCGATCGATATCGTCGATGACCTCGGCCGACGCGCCCTTGTTCATCGAGCAACCAGCGCCCGATCGAGATCATCGATCAGATCATCCACCGACTCGATCCCGACGCTGATCCGCAACAGCGTATCGTCGATGCCAATGGCACGTCGCTGCGCTGGGTCGACGCTGGCGTGGGTCATGATGGCCGGGTGTTCGATCAGCGATTCGACACCGCCAAGGCTCTCTGCGAGGGTGAACAGTTCAACGCGGCTCAGCACCCGTCGGGCCGTTTCCAGGTCGCCTTTCAGGTAGACGGCCAGCATGCCACCGAAGCCGCTCATCTGCCGCGCTGCCAGGTCGTGCTGCGGGTGGCTCGGCAGACCCGGATAGACGACCCGGTCGACACGGGGATGCGCCTCCAGGAAGCGCGCGATCTGCAGCGCGTTCGCTTCGTGGGCGCGCATGCGCACTGCAAGGGTCTTGAGGCTGCGCAGGCACAGATACGAATCGAAGGTGCTCTGCACCCCGCCCAGGGCGTTAGCCAGAAAACCGAGCTGCTCGGCCAGCTCATCGTCGTCGGTGATCACCACCCCACCGATCAGATCGCTGTGACCGTTGATGTATTTGGTGGTCGAGTGCAGAACCATGTCGGCGCCCAGCGCCAGGGGCTGCTGGAAGTATGGGCTCATGAAGGTGTTATCGACCACCACGTGGACGCCCTGCGCATGAGCGACATCCGACAGGGCAGCGATGTCCATGATTTTCAGCAGCGGGTTGGTCGGCGTCTCCAGCCAGAGCAGCTTCGTCGACGGCTGCAGTGCCGACTCCAGCGCGCCCGGGTCGGTGAGATCCAGGTAGCTGAACTGAATTCCCTGGCGCGCAAACACCTTATCGAACAGCCGAAACGTACCTCCGTACATGTCATCGCAAGCCACCACGTGATCACCCGCCGACAGCAGATGCACGATGGTGGTAGCCCCGACGCAACCCGATGCCATGGCATAGCCATAACGGGCGCCCTCGAGGTCGGCCACGCAGGTTTCAAAAGCCAGGCGGGTCGGGTTGCCGCTGCGCGAGTAGTCGAAACCCTGATGTTTGCCGGGTTCGGATTGCGCGAACGTAGAACTGAGATACAGCGGGGTCATGATCGCCCCGGTCGTCGGGTCCGGGCGCTGCCCGGCATGAATGGCCCGGGTCTCGAAACCCAGTTTTCGCCGCTTGTCTGCCACCCGTTCCTCCTCTTGCCGCTCAGATGGCCGATCAGACCGGCCGGTCTCCCGCAATAATGATCCGGTGCATCACGCGGCGTTCACCAGGGTAATCGTCCAGGGCATAGTGTTGCACGCAGCGGTTGTCCCAGATCGCCACCGTGCCGGCTTGCCATGCCAGCCGCGCGCCAAATTCGGGCAGGCGCGCAACCCCGTCAAGATACTCGAGCAGCGGCAGGCTTTCGGCGCGCGTGAACCCGGTAAATTCACGGGTGTGCGCCAGACCCGCATAAATCGCTTTGCGACCGGTCTCCGGATGAGTGCGCACGATGGGGTGGGACACCTCCACGGGTACATCGTCCGGTTCCCGCCGATTGCGATCCGCCCCCGCCGCTGCGGCGAACGCTCCGGACGAGCCGTGCACCAGGTCGGCTGTATAGATCCCACGCAGCCGCGACAGGACCTCGCGCAGCGCCGGGGACAGCGACTCGAATACCGCGTACATATTGGCGAACAACGTGTCGCCACCCTGTACCGGAAGCTCCACCGCGTGCAACAGCGTCAGACTCGGTGGCTTCTCCAGATAGCTGCTGTCGGTATGCCAGATGCCGCCGAACACCTCTTGATCATCCGGCTCTTTGACGATTGGCACCACGAACGGATCTTCGTCTATCGGCTCGCTGAAGGGGTACACCTCGCGCTTACCGAGCAAGCCGGCAAAATCGCTGAACGACCTCGGTTCGAGTTGTTGCCCACGTATCGCCAGCAACTGGTGTTCGAGCAACGCGGCACGCAACCAGGCAGCCCCGCTGGTATCCAATCGGTTCACATCCAGGCCCAGAACCTCGGCGCCGAGCGCACCGGACAACGGCCGCAGCTCAACGCCTCGCATGCGCGGCGCAGCCATGCTCAATGGGGGCGATCGCCGGCCACGGTCACCCGGTGCAGACGCCGGTGCTGCGGAAAGAAGTCGTTGACGGGCTTGTGTTGCGTGCAACGGTTGTCCCAGATCGCGATCGTCTCCGGTTGCCAGTTGAGTCGCACGGTAAACTCTTCGGTCACCATGTGGGTATAGAGAAACTCGAGCAATGCCCTGCTCTCCGCCGGCGCCAAGCCTTTGATTCGCGTGGTGAACAAGGGGTTCACGTACAACGCTTGGCGGCCAGATTCAGGGTGCGTTCGCACCAGCGGGTGTTCCACCGGTGGGTTCGCCGCCACCGCATCGGCCAACCGCTCCGCGCCTCCCGGTTCGGCCAGACTTTCGGCAAATCCGTGCCTGAAGTCATGTACCGCCACCAATGGGTCGAGCAGTTCGCGCATCGGCTCAGAGAGCGCGTCATAGGCCGCATACATACTGGCGAACAGCGTATCGCCCCCGAACTTCGGGATCACCTTGCCGTGCAACACGGTTGCCATGGGTGGCGTACTCCGGAAGGTCATGTCCGAATGCCACTTCTCGATTTTCGAGGGATTCTCCGGCGTGCTTTCCAGGATCTGCACGTCACCCGCACCTTCGACTGTTGCGTAGGCAGGGTGCCCCTCGATAGAACCGAACATGCGGGCAAACTCGTACAAGCGCTGGGGCGCAATCGGTTGATCACGCAGGAACAGAACCTGGTGTTCGATCAGCGCCGCCCGGATCGCCGAGAATGCATCCTCGGACGTGACCGCATCCTCAATATCGACACCACTCAAATAGGCGCCCAACGCGCCCGCCGCTTTTTCGATCTGCATCCAATTTTTTCCAGCGATTGGTACGGCGAAGTGGCATGCTTCGGCGTTCGATGGGACCGGAATTCTACACCCATGCCAGCAGTCGAGGGCACCACAGGTTTCCCCCACAATTCCAGTCCGAAGCCGGCCCCGAAGCCGATTCCGGAACCGGTTCGCTGGCGCCACGAGACGCTGGAGATTCTCGATCAGCGGCTGCTGCCTGGAACGGTTCACTACGATGTTCAGACTGGCGTGCACAGCGTAGCGACCGCCATTCGCGAGTTGCGCGTGCGGGGCGCACCAGCCATCGGAATCGCCGCGGCGTACGGCGTGGTGCTGGCGGCCAGGGAAGCCGGCGGCGGCGACTCGCTGCAACAGCGCCTGACCAGCGCCGCAGCCACGCTGACCTCCGCCAGGCCCACCGCGGTGAATCTCGCCTGGGCAGTCAAGCGCGTCATGGCGCGCTTCGATCCCACCCTCGACGCCGATACCAACTATCTGCGATTGCGCACCGAGGCCGAAGCGTTGCACGCCGAGGATCGACGCATCTGCCGCGCCATTGGTGCTGCCGGGGTCGAACTCATCAAAGAAGGCAGCTCGATCATGACCCACTGCAACGCCGGGGCCCTGGCAGTGTCCGAGTTGGGTACGGCGACGGCCCCCATGTACCTGGCTCACCGCAGCGGTATCCGGTTTCGGGTGTTCGCCAACGAAACGCGGCCGGTACTGCAGGGCGCCCGCCTGACCGCCTGGGAACTCGACCGCGCCGGCATTGATGTAACGCTGGTCTGCGACAACGCCGCAGGCCATCTAATGGCCGGGGGTCAGGTGGATCTAGTGATCGTTGGCGCCGACCGGGTGACCGCGAACGGCGACGTGGTGAACAAGATCGGCACGGCCACGCTGGCGATTCTGTGCGATCACTTCGACATTCCGTTCTACGTTGCGTGTCCGTCTTCGACCTTCGATCCCGACACCCCACGGGGCGTCGATGTCGAGATCGAAGAACGTCCCGCAGAGGAGGTCCGCAGCTTTGAAGGCCTGGAGATCCCCGGGCACATTCAAATCCGCAATCCTGGCTTCGACGTCACCCCCCGGGCGCTGGTCACCGGCTTCGTCACCAATCGAGGATTGCTCGGTCCACCGTATCCGGACACACTCTCGGTCCTCAAGTGAGCCGCTATCGACTACCGCGCGAGAAATCGACGCCCTACGTGACGCCCGAAGGTCAACGCGTGCTGGCCGACGAATTAAAGTTTCTGTGGAAGCAGAAGCGCCCCGAGGTTACCGCCAAAGTCGCCGAAGCCGCCGCCATGGGCGATCGGTCGGAAAACGCGGAGTACATTTACGGGAAAAAACAGCTCCGCGAGATCGACGCCCGCATCCGGTACCTGTCGAAACGTCTCGACGAACTGGTGGTAGTAGACCGCACGCCGAGCGACACGGATCTCATCTACTTCGGCGCCTGGGTCGAGGTAGATGACGAAGCGGGCGAGACTCATCAGTACCGGCTGGTTGGCGCGGACGAATTCGACCGGGAACCCTGCTACATCAGTGTCGATGCGCCGGTGGCCCGGGCATTGCTGAAGAAGCGCGTCGGCGACGCCGTCGAAGTCGTGGGGCCGGACGGCCTGCGCATGCTTCAGGTGAAATCGATACGCTACGAGCCCCCTTGCGGCAGATCGTGATTCGAGCGCGACGGGAACTGCCGCGCCGGCCGTATAAACGAAAGAATCAGTTAATCCGAGGAATTTCCATGAACGTCAAAATCATCGCCGTACTCGCTCTGATCTGTCTCGGGGTCGCAGCGCTGGCTGCCGCTCACGAAGACGGCAAACACCAGGCAGAAAGCGCCTTTGCACACCTCGATGCAGACGGCAACGGGGAAATCACCGAGGAAGAATTTGCGGCTGCAGAAGCGCCACACCACAGGAAACGACACCATATGGGCCGGCCCGGTATGGGTGACCGACCAACCGCCGAGCAACGGGCCAGTCATCACCAGGCGTTGTTCGAGGCCCTTGACAGCAACGCCGACCGCTGCATATCGAGCGACGAGTTCGCCTCCCTGCATGAAGTTCGCACGGCCTTGATGAAAGAGCACATGTTCCAGCGGATGGACCGTGATGGGAACGGCGTGCTCACCCCCGACGAGTTCCCGCCGCATCACCGTGACATGCCAGAGGAATGAGCGCTGGCCTTGAGCCCGCCAGATGAACAGGACCAGACGGACGAAGAGCTCATGGCCCGGGTTCAGGCCCGGGACAGCGAGGCGCTCGAGCACCTCATGGTCCGGCATGGTGGCGCACTGCACAGCTACCTGTATCGCATGAACCCCAATCCCTCGGATGTCGACGAGCTGGGTCAGGAAGCCTTCCTGCGCGTCTGGCAGCACGCCGGGCGATGGCGCCCCGAGCGCGCCCGCTTCAGTACGTGGTTGTTTCGCATCGGCCACAACCTGTGTATCGACCGTCATCGAAAGTACCGCTGGATCGCTCCTATCAAAACGGACGAAACGGTCGAGACAGCCGAGCCAACCAGCCTGCGCCGCGCACCGGACCAGGCATTCGAGGAGGAGCAGCGTCGCCAAGCTGTCCGCAGGGCGGTCGCCGAACTGCCAGAACGACAGCGCAGCGCGCTGCTGCTGTGTCAGTTCCACGGCATGTCCAACCAACAGGTCGCAGACATCCTGGAGATCAGCCTCGCGGCCGTCGAATCGTTGCTGGCGCGCGCCCGGCGCGCGCTGAAGGAGCAACTCGTTCAGTTCATCAACACCGACCAGGCGACCCAATGAGTACCACTGAAATGACCGTCCACGCATTTACCCGGATGCTCGAGCGGCACGGCGCCGATGCGTCGCGCTGGCCTGAACGGCAAGCCGCCGAACGGCTGGTGGTGCGCGACGCGAAGGCCCGCCAGCTGCTCGAAGAAGCGCGCGGGTTGGAAGACCTGCTCCGGGCATCGCTGCCTGTGCCCAACCCCACGGCCGCACGAATGCGCGCCGACGTTCGTGGGCGTTTGTCGACGGGACCCTCGCAACAGCTGATTGACTGGTTCGATCGTGGACCGCTGTGGCGCCCGCTGATGGCCGCGCTGTTACCCCTGGGGTTGGGATTCGTGTTGGGGCTCGGATTTCCCGAACCTGCCGCGGACGACGATCTCATCGCTGCCGTGAGCCTGCTGGCGTTCGACCAGGGCACCTATCTGGACGAGTCCCTGAATGCTTCGGTGGAAGGAGGTGAGTATGCGCCGTAACTGGCGGAACATACTTCTGGTCGCCTCTCTGACCGTCAACCTGATACTCGCGGGCTTTCTCGCCGGCCGCCTGAGCGCGAGCCATCCGTTGTGGGGCGCGCACCCGGATCCGACCACCGGGTTGTTCCGCATGGTCCGGGAATTCGACCCGGCGCGGCGCAAACAACTGCAACCGTTGCTGCGCGAGCACTTCGCGACGCTGCACCCGCAGATACGCGTCATCCGCGACCAGCACCGTGCGATCGTCGCCGCCTTGACCGCGGAACCGTTCGATGCGCAGGTGCTGGCAACCGAACTGGCGCGCGCGCGGGAGCAACTCATGTCGACCCAGGTCGCGTCCCATACCGCGCTGGTCGAGCTGGCTTCACAACTCGATCCCACTGAACGCGCGCAGCTGGCTAAAGGAATGCATCGGCGGGGACGGCATCACCGCATTGGGCCACGGGCGGCGCCCGAGGACTTCAGAAATCGACGCGACCCAATCGCTCCGGATGCAAAGCCGGCGACGCCGGCTCCAGAGTCGCAATAAACGCCGCCAGCGAATCTGCGACGGTACGAATCGGTTTGTAGCCGGGTTTTTCCAGCACCACGGCGCCACTGTCGTTGTCGATGCTCAAGAACAGTTCCGAGTCCGCCTCGGTGCAGGCAAAGAACACACTGAAGCCGGCGCGCGCGCGGCGCTTGGCCAATGCGTGGCCGATCAGGTTTTCGGCCAGTCGATCCGCATCCGCCGGATTCCACAGCAGGATCAAACTGACATGCCCGTCGCTGGCCGTCGCTTCCAGGCCAGCGGACCAATACCGTGCAAAGTAGCGCTTCACGTCCGGATGAACCTCGAACTCGAGCGCCCGTTCCAGCGAGGCGAAATCGCCGGCCGCTTCGGGAGAATCGAACACCGGCCTGCGCAAAGGCTGCCAGCGGACGAGCGTGGCGCCATCATCGCCCGCAAAGGGTTCACCCAACTCGCAGGGTGAACGCCACTCGGGATCGAAGGGTTCGTGCAGTTCCGGAAAGATGGCCTGGTAACGCACCACGAATGCGTCGAGCGCCGCGTCCAGCGGATGGTCTGTGGTGGGATCGGTCATGGGCTCATCCCAAGGCGCGTCCGATCAGGACGCGCCTTAGCCAATCATTTGGTTTCCATCGAACTTTGTCGTTAAATCCGGACACGTATGGAACAACTCACCATCGCGCCCATCGACCACGTCCGCGGCACAATCCGTCTGCCGGGATCAAAGAGCATTTCGAACCGCGCGCTGTTGCTGGCGGCGCTCGCCGACGGTACCACCCGGCTGCGCAACCTCATGGTCGGCGACGATACCCGATATATGCTCGATGCGCTTGCGCAACTGGGCGTACGGACCGAGCGCGACGGCAAGGACGTGCTGATCGAAGGTCGGGGCGGGCCCCTTTCAAGCGCAGATCCGGTACGCACAGATCAGGCAACAGACCAACGCATTGAACTCTATCTTGGCATGGCAGGCACTGCGTATCGGCCGCTGACGGCCGCGCTGTGCCTGGGCTCGGGCGTATTCGAACTCACCGGCAACGCACGCATGAGCGAACGTCCCATCGGCGACCTGGTGGACGCACTGACCGCTCTTGGCGGCCATATCGAGTACCTCGGCGAACCAGGCTTCCCGCCGCTGCGCGTAACGGGCGGCGGCCTCGTCGGCGGCGAAGTCACCATGCCTGGCCACATCAGCAGTCAGTTTCTCACCTCCCTGTTGATGACTGCACCCTATGCAGACGCCCCGGTGACCGTCCATATTGAAGGCGATCAGGTGTCCAAACCCTATCTGGACATTACCCTGGCGATGATGGCCCGGTTCGATATCCACGCGAGCCATGAAAGCTACCAACGCTTCGAGGTGCCGGTGGGCCACTACACGTCGCCCGGCACGCTGCTGGTGGAAGGCGATGCGTCGGCCGCCACCTACTTCCTCGCCGCCGCGGCTATTCGCGGCGGACCGTTGACCATCGAAGGCATCGGCCGCAACAGCATCCAGGGAGACTTCGGCTTCCTCGATGTCCTGAAAACCATGGGCGCGCGCGTGGAGATCGGCGACGACTACGTGCGGGTGACCTGCGGCACGTTGACCGGCGTCGACCTCGACCTGAACGCAATTCCCGATGCGGCCATGACCGTGGCGATGCTCGCCCTGTTTGCCAACGGACCCACCCGGATACGCAACATCTACAACTGGCGGGTCAAGGAGACCGACCGTCTCAGCGCCATGGCCACCGAATTGCGCAAGCTCGGCGCCGCCGTGGAGGAAGGCGAAGACTCGCTGACGGTCACCCCACCTGCTTCGCTCAAGCCGGCCCGAATCGACAGCTATGGAGACCATCGCATGGCCATGTGCTTTTCCCTCGCCGCACTGGGCGGCGTGCCGATCACCATCGATGACCCAACCTGCGTGTCGAAGACTTTTCCAGACTATTTCGACGTGCTCGAATCGGTGGCGCAGCGATGAGTGACGCGGCGCCTCGGCTGGCTGCCGCGCGCGCCGAGTTGCTGGCGAAGACCCCGCGCTGCCGCGAGATCTCCGAAGAACGCGCCGAGATACTGAACTCCGGCCTGGCCGCCAATCTGGAAATGCCTCACCCGATCTTTCTGGAGTCCGGTGCCGGCTGCCGGGTGGTGGATGCCGATGGCAACTCCTACATCGACACCTCGGTCGGCTTCGGCCTGCACATGCTTGGCCATGCGCATCCGGAGATTGCCGAGGCAATTCGCGACCGCGCCGGCAAGGGTTGGATGTTCGGTATTCACAGCACCACGCAGATGACGCTGGCCGAACTGCTGGCCGACGCAAGTCCCTGCGCCGAGCGGGTGGTGTTCTGCAACACTGGCACCGAGGCCACCTTCTACGCCATGCGCGCCGCCCGTGGCTTCACCGGCAAGACCCGCATTGGCCTGTTCGACGGCTGCTACCACGGCGCTCACGACTACGGCATGTTCGTCACCGATCCCGCCAGCGACCCGGACGCACCGCAGCCCCTACCCATGGGTCACGGCGTCCCCGCTCAGATCGCGGAAACGATACTGCTGCTGCCCTATCGCCGCCCGGCGGCAATCGAGCAGATTCAGGCCCGCAAGGACGAACTGGCCGCGGTGATTGTGGAAGGCGTGCAGAGTTCCAATCCACAACCCGGAGCGGGCGAGTTTCTCGCCGAGCTTCGCGAGGTCTGCAGCGACACCGGGGTTCTGCTCATCATCGACGAGGTGATCACCGGTTTTCGTGTCAGCTACGGTGGCGCCCAGGAACTGTTCGACGTGAAGGCGGATCTGGCCACCTATGGAAAAATTCTGGGCGGCGGGCTTCCCATCGGCGCGATCACCGGTCGCGCCGACGTTATGGAGACTTTTACCGGGCTCAGCGCAAAAAACGGCATCTTTTCCGGCGGCACATTCTCAGGCAACCCGCTCACCATGGTAGCCGGCAGCGCCGCGGTCGGCCATCTGAAGGCCCATCCCGACATTTACCCACGCGTAAACGGCGCCGGCGATCGACTCGCGGGCGCGATCAACGGGTTCTGCCGGGAGCATCAACTGCCGGTGCAGATGAAGAACGTCGGCTCCATGTTTCACCTGTTCTTCCAGCGCGAACAGATCGACAGTTCACGGGACCTGCATGCCCGCGAGCAGACCGCCGAGAAAGCCTTCTATCTCCAGACGCTGAACCGCGGCGTGCTGGTGCCGGGGACGCAACGTGCATTTCTGAGCGCCGCGCACACCGACGCAGACGTAGACGAACTGATCCGTGTATTCAGCGAGTCGCTGCTGGACGTGCAGGCCGACGGCTTGTTCGTCGGTTGATCCGAAGCTAAGTTGACCATCGATACCGGTAGCGAACACGCGGCCGCCGCGCTCTGGGTGGTGGCGCTACCGACGACTCCGGGTCGCCGCCACCGAACAGCCCGATGAGCCGCTCGATGACCCGTGCCTGGCCGCGGCGAAACACCTCACCGCGCGGATCGAGTCCCGTCACCCGGTTGCTCAAGGGCCCCAGCACCGCCGGTACGATTGCCACCGCGAGCAGCGCCAGCAGCGAGTGTCCCGCCGCCTCCTCAACGTCCGCGGTCCGCAGTTTTGATCCCAATCGGTCCAGGAACGTGCCCCAGGCCGGATTGGCGGGCGCTGAAGCGTCCCGGGTGAGCGCCTCCCAGACCCACAAGCGCAACACGTCGTCGCGTTGAGCGAGCAACTCGAGACTCCGGGCCAGATCCCCCCCGTCCAAGTCGACCTCCGCCATCGCATCTTCCAGCACCCAGGCCAGTACCGCTCGAAACAAGCCGTCCTTGCTGTCGAAATAGTGATAGATCATGCGTTTGTTGACGCCCGCTCGCTGCGCGACCCGATCGACCCGGGCCCCGGCGGGCCCATGTTCGGCAAACTCTTCCCGGGCAGCCTGCAGGATCCGCCGTTGGGTGCGCTTTGGATCACGCTGAGCGGTCATGGTTGCCGTGCGCGACACCTATAAGTAACTATTTATTTACTTATAACCCCTGCCCGGACCCACGACAATCAATATTTGTAACTGTATAGTTACTATTAGTTGTTCTCGTTCAGCTCCGATTAAGGTCTGGCGCCTAGAATGAGCATCTCTGGTATAACTGTGCCCCCAGCCTGGAGGACCCATGAACATGCTTCGTACCCTTTTTGCCCTGTCTCTGGCGGTTGCCCTGGGCAGCACCAGTCCCGCGCAGGCGGCCAGCACCGAACTCGATGCGCGCGTTCGCGCCGCGATGCAGCGTTTCTACACTGAGGTACCGCCCGCTAAGGAACTTGCCGGTAAATCCAGAGGCATTCTGGTCTTTCCGCGAGTGTACAAGGCCGGTTTCTGGTTCGGCGGCGGCACGGGCGAGGGCGCTTTACTGGTCAGCGGGCAAACCGTTCAGTACTACCGGACCACCTCCCTTTCGTTCGGCCTGCTGTTTGGTGGTCAAGGGCGTACGGAAATCGTTCTGTTCATGACCGACGACTCGCTCGCCAAATTCCGCGCCAGCAAGGGTTGGCAGGCCGGCATCGATGGCAGTATCGCGCTGATCGAGTTCGGCGCAGGAACCGGGATAAACACCGACACCGCACGCACGCCGATCATCGGCTTCGTGTTCGACAACAAGGGTCTCATGGCGGACCTGTCCTTCAAAGGCAACAAGTTCTGGAAGATCGTCAAGTAATCCGCGCGGCCAGCTGAGATGCGCCAGCCGGTGGGATTCGGGCACGCCCGGGACCGGCGCCGCCGCGACCAGATAGGCTTCCATCCCGATTGAGCGCGGTCCATGGAAATCGCATTCGATGTCATCGCCCACGAACGCCACCTGCTCGACTCTCAGACCCAACCCTGCCAGATGATCCCGGTAGATGCGCGGATCGGGTTTGCGCCACCCGTGTTCCACCGAACTCGTCACCCGCTCCACGAGATGCGCGATGCCGAGCCGTTCGAGGTGGTCGGGAACAAAGCCCGGTTGATGGGTGTTAGTAAGTACTGACTTACACACCGGCAGACTGTTCATCCACACATTCAACCGAGGTAGCGGCTTGACACCGCTGTTCCAGTCCTGCAGATAGGCCGCGATGAATCGGTCCAGCCGGCCTGCACTGGGCACGATGCCAAGCTGCGCGAACAACAATCGCGCCGCGGCGTGCATGGAATATTCCTCGTGGCTGATCTGGGCTTTTGCTTCGAGGCCGGCGAAACAGCCATCGAACCGCCGTTCGAATTCTGCCGCTTCCAGCACGACATCGTGCGTTTGCAGTTCGGCCAATGCGCGCGCACGGGTTGCCGGCAATTCCTGCGGTGTACGTCACCAGGGTGCCGAAGAAATCGAAGATGACGTGTTCGATCACTTGAGATCGAACTCGTCGGCTCGACCTCATCTGGTCGATCTCAACAGGATGAGGCAGCGAACAACCCCGACCGACTGCGCTCGAGTTCGAGCAGGAACCGCTTCGTCTCGATTCCGCCGCCAAACCCGGTGAGCGAGCCGTCGGCGCCAATGACCCGGTGACAAGGCACCACGATCGGCAGCGGGTTGCTGCCATTGGCCGCGCCGACGGCCCGGATCGCGGTCGGTTTGCCGATTTGTTCAGCGATTTCACGATACGAACGGGTTGCGCCATAGGGTATGTCGCGCAGCGCGGACCAGACCGCGAGTTGGAATTCCGTTCCCTCTGGCAAAAGCGCAACGTCGAAGCGTTGTCGTTTTCCGTCGAAATACTCCGCAAGTTCCAGGCGCGCCCGCCCGAATGCTTCGTCGCGACGTTCCCAGTCAGGCTCCGCCACCCGCGACTTCTTGCCTCGGGAGAAGCCAACGACGCTTAATGCCTCGCCATCACCGGCAAGCAACAGCGGGCCAATCGGGCTGTCCACATAGCTGTAATACATGAGTTCTCCTTAAGCGGCCGCCGCACGGGTCGATGCCAGCCACAGGTACATCAGGGCATAGGCGCGCCACGGCCGCCAGGCAGCCGCCAGATCCCGCGCTTGCGCGGGCGTAGCCTCCAGATACCTGCACACCACCCAATCGCTGTCCGGGAATGCATCCGGGTCACGTCCCGCGCGCATCGCAACATACTCCGCCGTCCACGGACCGATGCCTGGGATGGCGCACAGCTGCTCGCGCAATCCGCCAACGTCCATTCCCGGCTGCAGATCGAGCGTACCGTCAAGCACCCGCCGAGCCAGCAAACTGATCGCCTCACCGCGGCTGCCGGGCATACCCAGCGCGGCCACATCGGCGCTCGCCAGTTGCTCCGGCGAAGGGAACGTGCCGTCGCCGAACCGCTCAATCATCGTGTTGGCCAGATTGCGCGCGCGCGCCACGCTGACCTGCTGACCCAGAACTGCCCGAACGGCAAGCTCGAAGCCATCCCAGGCGCCGGGCACCCGGATACCGCCGCGCTCGACGTTCAGCACGCAATGCTCCGCCAGATGTGCATCGATGGTCGCGGAATCGGCATCCAGGTCGAACATCCGCCGGATTCGCGCCAGGTGACGCCCGGCATGGCGCGCTTCGGAGGCCGGAATGGTGACCACCGCGTAGCGGTCCCCAAGTTCGGCGCTGACCTCGGTGTTGGTTCCACCGCACCGGCCGATGCGTCGGTAGTAACGCCGACCCTGGACACCTTCGATGGCGGCCAGGGACCGACGCGCCAGGAACCCTAGCACCCAGTTCGCATCGTAGGGCTGACGCAGCGGCAAACGCAGCACGATGTCGGTGCCTGCGCGCACCACCCGGGGCAGCCGACGAAGTACTCCGGGGGGGCGCCCGAACACGCGTTTGACCTCATCATTGAAGCGCCGGAGGCTGCCATAGCCCGAAGCCAGAGCCACCTCGCTGAAGGGCAGGTCCGTTTCGTCGATCAACTGTCGCGCCAATTGCAAGCGCTGCATGCGCGCGATGCTCTTCGGCGATGCGCTCAATTCGTCCTGGAACAATCGGTTGAGCTGGCGTGTTCCGATGCCAAGCGCAGCCGCAAGATCTGCAATCGAGCCCGTGTTGAGACACCCGGCATTGATCAGATCCAGGGCCCGTATCACGGTGGCGCTGGACACGGTCCAGGCGGGCAATGCCGCGGCCCGCTCCGGACGGCAGCGCATACACGGCCGGTACCCCGCATCCTGGGCCGCGGCGGCCGTCGGGTAGTAACGCACGTTTTCCTGAGCCGGCGTTCTGGCCGGGCACACCGGCCGACAGTAGATGCCGGTCGTCAGCACTGCGATGAAAAACCGCCCGTCGAAGCGTGGATCGCGGGATTGGCGCGCGCGTTCGCAAATTTCCGGTTCCGGGATCACGTGACTCTCGCACGTCCGCTGCACTTGAAAGTCACTATAATCCGACGATTGCGAAAAGACTCGCCATTTCCGGACATTGAACTGAACACGCTCACGTTAGCTCGCCGAACCTGGTTGAAGCGCTACGCTCAGCGCACGGCGATCGTCAGTGCCATCTACTTTGGCGTGCTCGTCTACCCGGTGGTACGGGTCATCGGCCTGATCCTGCCGGACTGGCGGCCGGACACACCGTCGCTGCTGGCCATCATGGTGCTGCCCATCGCGACCCGCATCGTCCACGAGCGAATTCCCAACGCCGCGACCCGCTGGCTGGCCGCGCTTGCGATGACCTGGCTGGGCCTGTGCTTTCAACTGTTTCCACTGGTCGTGGTGTTCGAGCTGGTGAATGCCGTACAGCCACTACCGCCGGTCACGTCGGGCTGGGTATTGCTGACATCGATTGCCGGCATCGGACTCATCGGCTTCGTGAATGCGCTGCTTCTGAAAGTAACGACCGTGCCGATTCATGGACCTGCGGAACTCAAGGGGCGGGTGCTCGTTCAGATCAGCGACGTTCACGTCGGCTCGCGCGGCGCCGGCCTGCTGCGGCGTATCGTTAAACGTGTCAACGCGATTGAAGCCGACGCGGTACTGATTACGGGCGATCTGATCGACTTCGCCGGAATCTCTCGCCGGGAGCTTGCGCCGCTTGCTGAGTTCGCAACGCCGGCCTACTTCGCCATCGGCAACCACGAACGCTACGTCGATCTGAACGCCATCGACGAACGGCTGCGCGCACTCGGAATTTGCGTACTGCGCGACGAAAGCGTGCTGCGTGGACCATTCCAGTTCATCGGCATCGACGACGTCGATAAAGCGCAGACCATTCCCGCGGCCCTCGCCCGTATCGAGCTATCCCAGGACCATTACCCGGTGCTGCTGTACCATCGGCCCGACGGATTCGAAGCAGCCGCGGCACGCGGCATTCCCTTGATGCTGGCCGGCCATACGCACGCCGGCCAGATCATTCCGTTCAACTACCTGACCCGGCGCTTCTATCCGCGCCTGGTTGGGCTGTTCGAGTTGGACGGCGCCCGACTCTACGTCTCGCCGGGTACCGGCACCTGGGGGCCGGTGCTGCGCCTGGGCTCGCGCTCCGAGATCACTCGCCTGGAATTCGTCTGAGCGGCCCGCCGCCTTGCCAGCCCTCGCCGGACGTTTCATGATTCTATCTCAGCACCACAAATAGGATTGATGATGCAACCGGGCCAGGTAGAGAACGCACTGATCGTCGAGCAGATTCAGTTGGGTCCGATGGAGAATTTCGTCTATATCGTCGGCTCCACGGAGACCCGGGAGGTCGCCCTGGTCGATCCCGCGTGGGACATCGACGCTCTGCTGAACCTTCTGGACGAGAAAGATTACAAGCTGACCGCCGCACTGGTCACCCACTACCATCCCGACCACATCGGCGGTTCGTTCAGCGGCAACGCCATCAGCGGTCTCGCCGAATTGATGGAACAACGCCCGGTGAAGGTCTATGCCCACAAATCCGAGGCCGAAGGGGTGCGCAAGGTGACCGGCATTTCCGAATCCGACATTGTAAAGGTCGATTCGGGCGACACCCTTCGGCTTGGGGAGATCGAGGTCGAGTTCCTGCATACCCCCGGTCACACGCCGGGCTCGCAGTGCTTCAGAATCAAAAACACGCTGGTGTCAGGAGATACGCTGTTCATCCAGGGTTGCGGCCGGGTCGATCTGCCAGGGTCCAATGTGGAGGACATGTACCACAGCCTGAAGAAACTCGCCGCCCTTCCGGACGACACGTTGTTGCTGCCGGGACATCACTACAGCACAGCGCCGAACGCCACCATGGGCGAAACCAAAGCGCACAACCCCTACCTGCGGATTGACGACCTCGCGACCTGGCGCAACATCATGGGTTGAAGCGAGTCCCGGTCAGCAGGCCCCGCCGATCCCCACCGCATCGAGCATGCTGATGATGTGCGCCTCGCACCGGGCGACCGGCACGAAGGTCGCCGTTCGCCCGAACATGGGGATCCCAATGTAGCCACGCATCTCGAGGTTGCCCTCGCCACTGACCTTCATTCTGCTCGAATAGACCTTGCCCGACTCCGGATCGTAGATCTTACCCTGCCAGGTACCGCCTTCGAATCGATAGCCACTCACCAGGTTGAGCCCCAGGATAGGTTGTTCACGCAACGCGTCGTCGGGATTGCGAAAGTCTATTCGTGGCTCGCCGGGCACACCGAACTCTTCCCCCTCCCGATAATTCGGGTCGATCATCGCCACGATGACCATCTCCAGCCCGGCCTCGGCTGGCCTGACCTCCAGAATCGACCGATCACCCGCCCAGCGGCCGAATACCGCCTCCCGATCGTCCGCCAGAACCAGGTCGGAGGTACAGACCAGGCCGAGCAGCAGCACAATCAGATATCGCATTCCGTTGCCCAAAGTCGTTGAATTGTCAGGTGCAAGATTACGCATACTACCAACTGGCCGAGGCAGAAGGGGGCATCATGGACACGGGCAAATACACCGGATTCGAGCTGACCCGCAAAGATCCGGGAATCGCCTGGATTCAGTTCAACACGCCGGAACGACTGAACGGCATGACAACCGGGATCAAGCGCGACCTGATCGAGATAATCACCCAGGCACAAATGGACAATGCGGTGCGCATCGTCGTATTCACGGGTTCGGGGCGCGCATTCTGCGCGGGCGACGATCTGAAGGCCTATCGGGATGCCGACCTGGGCGGAACGCCGCTGGTGGGCGACATTCCGCCGGGCCACGACAATGCGCTGGGCACGTACAACGGCCTGCGGACGATCTCCCAACGGCTGAACACGGCGATCCGCGGGCTCGACAAACTGTCGATTGCAGCGATCAATGGCGTGGCCATTCAAACCGGTTTTTCGCTGGCACTCGCTTGCGACTTCCGGATTGCCGCACGTGGCGCCCGCATGGGCAGCGCCACGTTACGCTTCGGCCTGCTACCGGACGAAGGCGGGCAGTATCTGCTCGTCCAGCTGCTGGGCGTGGCGAAGACCATGGATTTCCTGATGCGCAAGCGCATCATCGAAGCCGATGAAGCCTTAGCACTGGGTCTGGTGCACGAAGTCGTCGAGCCCGCCGACCTGGAAGCCCGGACCCTTGAATTCGCCACCGAGCTTGCCCACGGTCCCCAGGTGAGCATGAGATTGCTGAAGCGCTCCATCTACAACGCGGCGGAACTGTCGCTGGAACAGTCGCTCGACGAGATCGCCGCGAAGACCGCGATATCCGATCATCATCCGGACGCCCGCGAGGGGGTCAGCGCGTTTCACGAGAAGCGCGATGCCTCTTTCAATGAATGGATCAACCCGGAAGCCAACGCATGACCTTCACAATCGACGCCTTCATCAACGACTGCAAATCCGTACTCGGCAGCGCACAACCCATGACCGAGATTCAGCAGTTGATGAGCGCCGCACTGGACGATTGCGCCGGTTTGAAGGCCGTGCTACCGCCCACACGCGGCGAGCCAAGCCGCATCCTCTACCGTGAAGACGATCTGACGGTGCTGCAGGTGAGCCTGCCGCCGGGGCTGAAGAGCCCGGTACACAACCACACGATCTGGGCGGTGATCGGCATCTACGACGGACGGGAGGACAACCGATTCTTCACCGATGATGGCGGGCTCACGCAGCAATCAGCACGGTCCCTTGGCGCGGGCGATGTCGCGGCGCTGGATGCAACCACGATCCACGCCATCGAGAATCCGCTGGATACGGTGACCCTGGGACTGCACGTGTACGGCGGCGATCTGCTCGCCGCGCCCAGGGACGTCTGGGATCACGCGACCCGATTGCGCGAACCGTTCACGCAGCAGCGCTTCGCCGAGATCTCCCGCGCGGTCAATGCCTAAGATAAGAGGTGTGCGACCGCGTCGCGTTCCTCCCTCAGCTCCGCTTCCGTGGCCGTCATTTTCTCGCGGCTGAAATCGTTGATCTGAACGCCTTCGACGATCCGCCAATCACCCGCTTCGCAGATCGTCGGGAAGGAGTAAATCAACCCTGCCTCGATCCCGTAGCTGCCATCCGAATAGACTCCCATGCTTACGACACCGTCGCTGCCCAGCGCCCAGTCGTGCATGTGGTCGATGGCGGCATTGGCCGCCGAAGCCGCGCTGGAAGCCCCTCGGGCCTCGATCACCGCTGCGCCGCGTTGCTGCATCGTGGGAATGAAGTCGCCCGTGTACCAGTCCATGTCGATCAGCTCCATCGCTGCGGTGCCGTCCACCGTCGCGCCGTGCAGGTCGGGATATTGCGTTGCCGAGTGGTTGCCCCAGATGCACAGCCCGCTGACGTCGGTGGTGCGCTTGCCGGTTTTCTGCGCCAACTGCGCCATCGCCCGGTTGTGGTCCAGGCGGGTCATGGCAGTGAATTGGCGCGGCTCGAGATCGGGCGCGTTACGTTGGGCGATCAGGCAATTCGTGTTGGCCGGGTTGCCCACCACCAGAACCTTTACGTCCCGGGACGCATGATCGTTCAGCGCCTTGCCCTGTACCGAAAATATTGCCGCGTTCGCCTCGATGAGGTCCTTGCGTTCCATCCCCTTGCTGCGCGGACGCGACCCCACCAGCAGTGCGTAGTCAGCATCCTTAAACGCTACATTGGCGTCATCGGTGGCAATCAAGTCCTGAACCAACGGAAAGGCACAGTCCTCGACTTCCATCATCACGCCCGCCAGCGCGCCCAGCACCGAGGTAATCTCAAGCAGCTGCAGGATAACGGGTTGGTCCTTGCCCAGCATTTCGCCCGAAGCGACACGAAACAGCAGCGCGTAACCTATCTGGCCGGCCGCGCCGGTGATCGTAACTCGAACGGGTGGCTTCATCGGATATCCTCAACTGGCCGAGCATCGAAAAGGGCGCGCATTGTAGCAGCGCAAAGTTTTGGACATCCATCATCTTTCAGGACACCCATTGGAGGAGGACGATTTGGACATCCATCAAAGTTTAGGGACGATTTGGACATAACTCTTGTCAGTCGATGAGCTCTCTGAACCATGCTCCAAGCGTTTGCATCTCGACCAGCGCGGGGATGAATGGGGCAAGCGGATCCGGCAAGGCGCCCGGCTCGGCCCAGCAGCAATCATCGAAGTGATGGGGCTCCGCGACGCGGGGCGTCCCCGCCCACCGGGTAGCCCGGGCGATGAAGTCGACTCCCTGCAGATCGGCGGTTTGATAGGGCATGGCTGCAATCAGCTCCAGGTCGGCAGGAACGATATCTACCCCGGCTTCCTCCCGGCATTCACGCAGCGCTGCCGCCACCACGCCTTCGCCGCGCCGGACGTGCCCGCCTGGTAGCGTGTAGGCACCATCGAGATAACCGGTGTTGGCACGCCGCACCAGGAACCAACGACCCGACTGGACCAACAGCGTGTGCACGACGATCGCAAACGTCGCACGTGGTTTTTCGTTCACTGGGCTGTCTCCGGTAGCGCGCTTCTGCCGCCCATGCATGTTAGTGATATGGTGCAACCTCAGCCAACATCGACCGTCGAACGATGGCGTATCTGGACGCGGTGGAAACCCGTTTCGACTACGACCCCGAGGCCCGGTTTCCCTTCAATCTGGCGTTGTTCGCAACCCATGAGGTCGTACGCTTCGACACGCCGGTGACCTTCTTCGTCGGTGATAACGGCGCCGGGAAGTCGACTCTGCTCGAAGCAATCGCAGCGTCATTGGGACTGCCGGCGCTGACCCAGGTCGGCCTGGCCCAGCATCCGCTGATGCAGGCCGCGCGCGCCCTGGCTAAGAAACTCACGCTGATTCGCCGGACCCCAAGGAAGCACGGTTTCTTTTTTCGGGCCAATGATGTCCTGGGATTCGTGCAGAGCCTCCGCCGTATGGCAGACGAGCATCGTGAGCTGGAAGCGCACTACGACCAAACGCTGACGGGCGAAGGGCATCGCCGTGCCACCGGCATGGCGCGGGCCCAGCACGAAGCGATTGCGGCGCGCTATGGTGATGACCCGTTCGCCCGTTCCCACGGGGAGCTGTTTCTCGAACTGTTCCGCCAGCGCCTCACGGCACCCGGTCTGTACCTGATGGACGAACCCGAAACGCCGCTATCCCCGATCAATCAGCTGGCGCTACTGGCACTGATCATGGACAAGGTCGAAGACGGCAGCCAGTTCATCGTCGCCACGCACTCGCCAATTCTGATGGCTCTGCCTGGCGCCACGATCCTCGACTTCGATCAGG
>SMWF01000067.1 GCA_004357385.1 Gammaproteobacteria bacterium
ATCATCTTGGTTGAATCGCCCCCACCGAAAAAACCAATCTGTTAGCGTGACAACCCATAGGGATGTCTATACTTTTCGCCCGCAATGGATGAGTTCGAAAATATTAGAGGCTTCAAGCTTGGGCACGACTCCGGGTCTGCTCTAACGGGTGAATCGTCGGCCCCGCCTGAGAAGGCACGGATACTCGTCGTCGATGACAGCGCCTCGAGTCGACTGAGGCTGAGCAAGGCGGTTCGCAACCTCGGGCACCATCCAGAAGTCGCCGAAGACGGCGCCAAAGGCCTTGAGCGCTTGCAAGCCGGCGACATCGACCTGCTGCTTCTCGATATCATGATGCCTGTGATGGACGGGTTTGAGGTGCTGAAGAGGATGAAAGCCGACCCAAGGTTGCGGGAAGTGCCGACCCTGGTGATCTCCGGTGTTGACGAGATAGAAGAAACAGCGAGAGCGATCGAACTGGGGGCGATCGATTTTCTGCCCAAGACGTTCAACGCTGTCCTGCTCAGGGCGCGCGTCAACGCTTGCCTGGAAAGGGCGCGCCAGCGGGCGCGGGAACTGGAGACGTTGCACCAGATCGAGCAGCTGACAAAGGCCGCAGACGCCCTCGACTCCGACGACCTGAACCCGATGGAGTTGGGGATCAGGGATATCGCGACACGGCCCGGCGCCCTCGGAAACCTGTCACGGGTCCTGCTGAACAAGTCGACCATGGTCTACAATCGCAGGCAGGCCCAGACACAGCAGATCCGGAACCTACTGGGGGTGCTGATGCTCCTGTTGATCGGCGCCAGTTACGGCCTGAAACCCGCACTCGCCAAGCTCCATCTTGCCGATATCGGCAATCCCTTGGGCGTCGGGCTTTACACCATGGGGCTGACCGCATTGTTGCTGGCCGGCTATGCCACGGTCAAGAAAATCCAGTGGCCGCAGTTGTCTTTGAAAACAGCCGGTTTTTGTGTGGTTCTGGCGCTTCTCACCCTAATTCCTCAGGTCCTTCTGTTCTGGGTGGCTGTGAAGGTACCTGGTGTGATGATCGCAATCCTGACTACACTAGAGGTCTTCATAGTCTTTTTCATAGCCACCATCATAGGGATGGAGCGCGCAAGTTTTCGGCGCTTTACCGGCCTCATGCTCGGGGTATCAGGGGTTTTGGTGCTACTTCTTCCTCAGCTTGACATGGGGGCGGGCGCTATTGCGCTGACCTGGCTGGCTTTAACCATGAGCATACCTGCCTGGTTTGCCGGCAGGAGTATTTGGCTGGGCCTGCCACAGTCGTTTGATTTGGATTTGATTGCTGCGAGCGTAATAGCCTATGGCGTAGCGGCGGGTATTCTGCTGATTGTCGTAGGCACGTCCGGTACTTTCGTTCCGCTAAGCCTTCCGCTGGGGGGCATTGAGGTGTCAGTGATCGTCTTTGCCTGCGCCGAAGCCGTTGCCACAATTACCTTCGTCAAACTGATCCGTTATGCGGGACCGGTTTTTGGCAGCCAAAAGGCCAATACGGCTGCGATCGGCGGAGTGGTTTGGAGTGTTCTGCTACTTCAGGAAGCCATCTCGTTATCGGCTGCAGCTGCGCTGGCTCTGATCCTGACAGGTTCGTATTTTGCCGCAAAAAAACCTCCGCGGGAAGAATTGCTGCGCCCATATTCCGTCGATTAACGGGGGCTTTCACGATTTCCCAGCCATCATCCCCGTTCAGTCCCGGTCACAGGTTCAACCTCCGGAACCCGCTCCTCGGAATCAGCCGCCCACCCTTTTGATTCTGCACGGCGAAGGTCCAACTGGGCTTGGCAGGCTTCGGGATCCCACCCACTACGATCGACCGCCGCGCGCTTCCAAACACCCAAGACCCAAACGGGTCATTCCGGCAGCCTCCCAAGCGTATAGGACTGTCAGACACCATAGGCCGTGCCGTTCATTGCCACCCGACGCTGCAGACGTTGGATCATCGATTTCACCCCGTCTTTGGTCCGGGAATCATGTGGCCTTTCGGCTTGGTGGTTAAATATACAGTAATAATTCGTAATTAATAACTCATTTATTCACACATAGAAACGTGACTATAATCACAGACCAGCCGAGGATTCTTCCGATCATACGACTCGGTGCTGTTACTGCGTTCTCGCTTGGAAAGTGCTATCGTGGAGAGAGCACCATGGGTCGTGGCCCTCAAGAAGCTCAATAAGCAGTGAGCGAGGGTGAATTGATCTTCCTAATAGGGGGATGAACATAACTGCTAATGCAAACGCAGGGGGGGACGATGAAAAATACGAAATGCAAGCGGAGAACTGCACTAAAGAAGATCTTCTTAGGGAGCGGGGTTGCAGCGCTTGGCGGACTAGCCACGCCGTACATCCGGGATGCGAAGTCGGCTGAGGGAAAAACGCTTAAGGTGCAGTCTCTCTGGACTGAAAATACGATCGGGTACCGGACGTTCAAACGCTGGTGCGACAGCGTACAGGAACTAACCTCCGGTGAGGTGACGCTGTTGCCTTTCGCCGGCGGCACGATCGCTGAGGTTTTCGACATGATGACTGCAACCTCGGTCGGCGTTCTGGACGGAATGCACTGGGTGCCGCATTACGCCGCGATCACGGGAGCGATGCCGGCCGGCGCGTTCCTCACGTCGTTTCCGATGGGCCTACCCCATCCGCACCAGTGGGACATGCTGTTTGACAGCTATGGGGCCACGGAGCTGGCGCGGGAGCTCTACGCGCGTCATGGCCTGTATTTCGTAGGTCACGTGCACCACGACATGAATCTGATCCACTCGAATAAGCCGATTAACTCGCTTGATGACTTCAAGGGCCTGCAACTACGCATGCCCGGGGGGCTGATCGCCGACTGTTTCAAGGCGATCGGCGCGCGGACCGTCACGCTCGCCGGTTCGGAGGTTCGGCCGGCGCTCGAGTTGGGCGCGATCGACGCGGCGGATTTCGCCGGTCCGGCGATGAATTACGACCTCGGCTTTGCCGAGGTCAGCAAGTACATCGTCATGGGGCCGACATCGACCCCATGCCTGCATCAGCCGGTCGACCTGACCGTCGTCGTGTTCAACCAGGACGTCTGGAATGGTCTCGCGAAGCCGACGCAGGCGCTGCTCACGGAATTGGTGCGGGCGTTCTCCTACGAGCATTTCACGGCGCACCAGGAGGCGAACATTGCTGCCTGGGCCAAGTTCGAGGATGCCGGCGTCGAAGTCACCCGGCTGTCAGAGGACGACGTGGCGCGGTTCAGGAAGATTGCGCTGCCGCTCTGGTTCGACTGGGCGAACCGGGATCCGGATTCGGCTCGGGTGTTAAAGCTGCACCTCGACGTAATGCAGAATCCCGCCGTCGCCCATATCAACCCCGACGACATCAAAGCCTATGACCTGAAGCTCTGACGAGATGTGCGCGTCGCGGATATCCGACGGGGAGCGCCTGCCGGAGAAGAGACCGGAAAAGAGCGCAGCCGCCGCGGCGGACAAGGGGCGCGGCGGGTCGCTGATTCTGGGCACAATCCGCGGCAAGCTCTTCCTCGTGTTCGCCGTCATAATTGTGTCGGCGGGAATCGGCGCGGTGGTCGTGCAGCGAGCGAATATCCTCGTCCAGACGCAGCTTTCACTGATTACGGAGGGCAACCTACCGGCGCTCGTCACCGCGCACAAGATATCCGAGGCCACGACCAACATCAGGAGCGTGGCGGCGGCGATGGCGACCGCGGGGAGCGAGTCCTCGCTCATCAGTCGGCGGGAGCTACTTGGCCGTCACATCGAAACCGCGAAGTCCGTTGTGATTGCACTCGGCGATACCGGAATCGACGCGAAGACGGCCTCTATCCTGAACAGGCAGATGGCGGAGGTCGAGGATTTGACTGCGCAGCTGGCGTCGATGGTGGACCTGCGAATTAGGCTGGCGGATGAACTCGCGAGCAATGTCCAGGCGCTCGCCAGCGAGCATCTGAAATTCAACGGGGCCATTCGACCCCTGGTCGCGAAGGAGCTGTCCTTCCTGGGCAGCACGAGCGAGCGTGTTGTCAGCAATACGAAAGATACCGTGGATCAATTGAACGACATCAGTTTTATGGGTTTGATGCCGGTTCTTAGCATCAACGCACAAATCGTGAAGATGAAGGAATCGCTGCGCAACGGGTCGACCGCCCCCACCGAAGACCTGATCGACAGCGCCTGGGGAGAGTTCGTCGCAGCCAGTTCGGTAATCAGCCGCAACATCGGTGAGCTGAAGAGCAATCCGGCGGTGAAGGCCATCGTCGACGTGGACCAGCTTGCCGACCGCTTCAAACTCCTGCTGGCCTTCGGGATGGGCAACGAGAGCCTTTTCAAGCAAAGGCGCCGGGAACTGGCCGATGCGGCAGCCGCAACGCCGCCGCCGTCGGCAGACATTGAGAAGTCCTTCAAGGATTTCGAGCGGTTTCTCCGGCTCTCGATCACTCTCATCCGCGGCGAGACCGTGACCGTGGGCATCGACTTGAACCGGGAGATATCCAGCAGCCTGACCGAGATGAACGAGGCGAGCATCAACAGGTACGGCGCGCTGCTGAAGCTGGAGGCGCTTGGCAACCGGGCGGTCGGCATTCTGACGATCACCTCCTTCGCTGGGAGCCTCGATGACCTGGAACCGCTTCGCCTGGATCTGCAAGCGACAAACGAGGAGTTCACGGCCGTGCTCGGGCGGATGAGCGGGGGCGATGACGTGTCGGGTACCGTGGAACTGGCGCGGCGACTGATGGCTTTCGGCCAAGGTGAGCGCAGCGTGCTGAGGCTGCGCGCTAACGAGCTGAGCGCGCTGAGGCAGGTGAGCGATCTTCTCTTCCGAACGAATGCACTGACCAAGCGAATGAGCCTGATCGCGGCCGACATCGTCACGACTGCCCGGCAGCGTACCGATGCGGCCGCCTCGGAAGTGGTCAACTCTCTCCATTCCAGCCGCGTGACCCTGTCGCTCGCGATCGGGCTGTCGCTCCTCGCAATGCTGGGGGCGGTCGTCTACGTGAACCGGAGCCTCGGGTCGCGGCTCAGCGCGTTCAGCAATGCCGCCCTCGCCCTCGCGGAGGGCAACCTGAGGGTGAAACTACCCAAGCCCGACAGCCACGACGAGGTGTCCCGGCTCATGCGTGCTTTGGTGGTGTTCCGTGACACCGCGGCCGAGATGGAGGAGAGCAATCTTCGCGAGATTGCGGTGATGCGCCAAAGGCTGATCGACGCGATCGAGAGCATCACAGACGGCTTTTCACTCTATGATGCGGACGATCTCCTCGTGGTCTGTAACAGCCGCTACCGGGAGCTCCTGTACCATGGCGTCGAGGATTTTGTGGTTGCTGGCACCTCGTTCGAGGAAATCATCCGCGGCGCTGCGGACAAGGGCCTGATCAAGGACGCGCTGGGTCGCACTGACGATTGGGTTACCGAGCGCCTTGCACGCCACCGGAACCCGGGACCATTACACCTCCAGGAGCGAGACGACGGACGTTGGCTTCGCATTAGCGAGCGCAAGACCGACGACGGCAGCACCGTTGCCGTCTACACCGATATCACCGAACTAAAGCAGCACGAGCAGGAACTCGACGAATTGGTCGAGGAACTCCGCTCGGCACGCGACATGGCCGAAGCTGCAACCCAGGCGAAGAGTCAGTTCCTGGCCAACATGAGTCACGAACTCCGCACGCCGCTCAATGGCATCATTGGAATGAGTGGTCTGTTGGGCGAGACGGAACTCGATGCCGAGCAGCGTGATTTCAGTGCGACGATCGCCGAGGCGGGAGAAACGCTCCTCACCATCATTAATGACATACTCGATTTATCGAAGGTGGAGGCGGGCGCGCTGGAACTCGAGACCGTCCCTGTCAGCCTCCAAGCTACTGCGGAGACCACAATCGAATTGGTGGCGGTCAAGGCTGCCGAGAAGAATGTCGAACTCGCCTGCGTGGTACAGCCTGGCGTTCCTGCCGGCATCATGGGTGATCCGACCCGTCTCAAGCAGATCCTGCTCAATCTCCTGAACAACGCTGTGAAGTTCACCGAGAAAGGCGAGATCGTACTGACAGTATCTTTGGCCGAGCCGGAGGAAACCTCGCCGACGCCGCGCCCCGAGGAAACGGCTGGCCCGGCCACGTGGCTGGAATTTTCGGTGCGGGACACCGGAATCGGCATTCCCGCCGACCGCATGGATCGCCTCTTCAAATCGTTCAGTCAAGTGGACGCATCGACGACGCGCAGATACGGCGGCACCGGGCTCGGACTCGCAATCTCCAAGCATCTCATCGAGCTTATGGGCGGCACGATCGGGGTCGAAAGTGAGGTGGGAGAGGGCACAACTTTCGCGTTCACGATACCCGTCTCGATCGCCGTCGTCGATGACTCGGAGAGGTCGTCTGCAAGACTGCAGTTGGTCAAGGATCGGCATGTATTGATCGTCGAGGACAATCCGACCAACCGGCGCATTCTCGAGGGGAAGGTACGCAGCTTGGGAATGACCTCGACTGCGACCGGTTCTCCGTTGCAGGCGCTCGAGTGGATCACCTCGGGGGAAGCCTTCGACCTCTGCGTCATCGACTACCAGATGCCGGAGATGAATGGCCTGGAATTGGCGCGCGAGATTGGCCGCGTGAGAGGCGCCGACGGACCTCCAATGATCCTGCTTAGCTCTGTCGCACCGTTCGATGCCGCCCTTCGCGAGGAGATTGAGCAGATCAACTTCGCTGCAGTGCTGACCAAGCCCACCCGGTCCGGCCAGCTCCTGAGGGCGTTCTGCGATACCCTGGCAAGAGGGAGTGGAGAGACGGCACTGCCGGTGGACTACGGCGTGCAGACGGCGACCGACGCCCCCATGGGTGAGCGAACTCCACTTACAATCCTCTTGGTGGACGACAACAGGATGAACCAGAAGGTAGGCGTGAAGGTACTGAACAGGCTTGGTTATTCGCCGGATACCGTCGACAATGGAAAGAAGGCCGTGGATGCCTGTCTTGCGAAGAAATACGATGTTGTTCTGATGGACATTGAAATGCCGGAAATGGACGGAATTGCCGCGACGGCACAGATTCACGAAAAGACTTTGGCTGCAGAACGGCCATATATCGTGGCCCTGACTGCCAATGCGATGGCATCTGAGCGTGAACGCTATCTGAAGTCCGGAATGGACAATTATCTAAGCAAGCCGCTCAAGATGGATGCTCTCGTCAAGAGTTTGGACGAAGCCGCCAGTTTCCTTTCGTCACGCAGCCGCGCATTCATTGCCGAGCAACCCCGAACCGACCAGGATCCGAATGATGCATGACACGATCATCGACATGCCTGCTCTCAGCAAACTGCTAGACCTGATTGGAGGCGAACCGGACGACCTGTCCGAGTTGATTGAGTGCTATGCCGAGGAAGCGCCGGCGCTCATCGAACAACTGCGTGGATCGGTTGAGACGTCGGACATCGAAGTGATGCGACGCGCTTCTCACACACTCAAATCCTCGGCGCGAGATCTGGGCGCGCTCCGGCTGGGCTTGCTCTGCGAAGCGCTTGAGCACCGATGCCGAAACGGAGACGTCGCGGATGTATCGGATGCCGTCATCGCCATCGAAGCCGCTGAGGTTGTGGCACGCGAGTGCCTATTGACGTTGCGGGAGAAAATGGCCGTTAGTCCGGCCGAAGCTTTGCAGGATGTGCGGGGTGCCGGCACATGACCCAAGCTTCTAGCTGTCCGGTGAGAAAACACCGTTGGGTTGAACGTCGGGTTTCTGAGTGCAATTGCGCGCTGGAAGTTGCCTCTCGAACGTCTTGAATGGGGCTATAGCGTGAGTAGCCGGAAACGTCCCCGCCAATCTCGGGCTATCGATTTCCCGGCTGGATCGCGCAGATTTGAGGGTCGCCTTTCCACCCGGAGGCGGAAGTAGACCGAACAGCCGCGCTCACGGCCATTCGGAAATGGGGCTATGTCGCTTTGTGGCACATTGCCGACCTTCCGGGTCAGGCCGCAGAACGTCGGCTTCCCGATCAGGTCGGGGACAGGTCTTGTAGCCGTAGTGGCTCTTGGCGTGCTTCCTGGTCCACCGCGCCTCGGTGTCCTTCTGGGCCCGCTTGGCCGG
>SMWF01000068.1 GCA_004357385.1 Gammaproteobacteria bacterium
CACCGTTGGACCTCGATGACGCGAACCAGCCTGATGAGGGCGAAGCACCTGGGGAAGCCGAATCGGCGGAGCCGGCGCCCGGGCTGGAGGTCGAGGCGGATGCGGAGCCGGATTCGGAGTCCGCGATCGATCCCGAGGACGTGGAGGAAATCGTCCTGGATGAGGGCGAATCGCCTCACCCATTCGGTTGGAACCGGGAGGTCGTATCCGAAGCCCCAGCGAAACATCAACCGGCGCCGGAGGGGCTCGATCCGGTAGCCGCGCTGGGTCCGTTGAACGTCGATATCGAGCCCGCCGATCTGGAGCCCGCCACCCCGCTGCGCAAACGGCATTGGATACCCGTGGCGACTGTCGTTGCGACGCTGGCGCTGGTAGCGCAGGTGTTCTGGTCGCAACAGGACGAGTGGTCTGCAGATCCGTCGATTCGACCGATCTACGAATTCGGCTGTCGCCTTTTCTTCTGCGAGCTGGCACCGCTGCGGGCGGTTGATGCGATCTACTCGAAGAACCTGGTCGTGCGCGAGCACCCGGATGTCGAGGATGCGCTGATGATCGATGCGCTGGTGATCAATGGCGCCCCCTTCGAACAACCCTATCCGGTCATTGAACTGCGGTTCTCTTCGATTGACGGGCGCACCGTGGCCGGGCGCCGGTTTCAGCCGGCCGAGTATCTCGCCGGGGAAGCCGCGGGCGCGAAGATGATCGGTCCCAACACGCCGGTACACATCTCGTTGTCCATCAAGGATCCCGGTGCGGACGCAGTCAACTACGTCATGTTGTTTCACTGAGCGCGGGACGAAATTTCGCGTCCGACTGCGATTTGAATTTTCAGCGGCCGGTGGCGGCGGTATCATGTCAGGCCTTTCCCGGCGTCGTCGTGCAACTCCTTGCTCCGTATCGGTCCTCACAACCTGCGTAACCCGATCGTGCTTGCGCCCATGGCCGGCGTAACCGATCTGCCGTTTCGCGAGCTGGCCTGGGAATTGGGCGCGGGCGCCGTCGTTACCGAGATGACCAGCGCCAAACCTGAGCTATGGGATACGGCACTTTCCCGGGAACGGCGGGCGATGCCGCGCGATGCCGGGCCACGCATCATCCAGGTGGCCGGCAGCGACGCGCCGATGATCGGTGATGCGGTTCGGCGTGCCGAGCAGAGCGGGGCAGAGATCGTCGATATCAACATGGGTTGCCCGGCCAAGAAGGTGTGTCGCCAGCTTGCCGGATCTGCACTGCTGGCGGATGAGGCGCTGGTGGGCCGAATTCTGGATGCTGCGGTGCGCGCGACATCCCTGCCCGTGACGCTGAAGATGCGCACGGGGTCGACACCACAGCAGCGCAACGGGGTACGCATCGCGCGTCTCGCAGAAGCGGCGGGCGTGGCGTCGTTGGCGGTGCATGGCAGGACGCGCAGCTGCCGCTTCGTGGGCCGGGTCGAGTACCAGACGATCGCCGAGATCAAACGCGCGGTGTCGGTGCCGGTGTTCGCCAATGGAGACATCGACAGTTATGCGTCGGCCGTGGCGGTGCTGCGCTGCACCGGTGCGGATGGGTTGCTGATTGGTCGGGCTGCGCTCGGCGCGCCCTGGTTGCCGGGAGACATAGCAATCGGGTTGGCGATGGGTCGTGCGCCGGTTGCGCGGGGGCCCGTCGAGGTATTGGGCATCGCGGCGCGGCATCTGCAGCGGCTGCATGAATTCTATGGGGAACGGCGTGCGCTGGGGATCGCGCGTAAGCACGTGAAGAGCTACCTGGAGCGACTGGGGCTGAGTCGAGTACGTATCCAGGCATTTACTCGACTGGAGACGGCCGTTGCGCAGCACGACTTCGTGGCACGCCTGTTGACAACACCTATGGCAGCACGTGTGCCAGCAAGCCGGGAAGACGAGGCGGCATGATAACGATACCTACGCGAGTCACGCCGCTGCAGCGCAGCATTGCCGAGGCGCCGCAAGGATACTTCGAGACCCTCGATGGCGCGCGCGCGGGGGGGCCTGTACGATCTCGTCATGACTGAAGTCGAGCGGCCCTTGCTGGAGGCGGTGATGGGTCATGTGGACGACAACCAGACCCGGGCCGCGGAATTGTTGGGGCTCAGTCGCGGCACGCTGCACAAAAAGCTCAAGCAACACGGGTTGCTGGAACTCTGATTTGATGACCTCCGAAGTACGCACCGTTTCGCGGGCGTTGCTGAGCGTTTCCGACAAAACCGGAATCGAGACACTCGGTGCGGCGTTGGTCGCCGCGGGCGTCGAACTATTGTCCACGGGTGGCACCTTCCGCGCCTTGCGCGATGCAAACCTCCCGGTCCTGGACCTGGCTGACTACACCGGCTTCCCGGAGATGATGGATGGGCGGGTCAAAACCCTGCATCCAAAGATTCATGGCGGCCTCCTCGGTCGCCGCGGTCAGGACGATGCCGTCATGGCGGAGCATGGAATCGGCGCAATCGATCTGGCGGTGATCAACCTCTATCCCTTTGAAGCCACGGTGGCGCGCGAAGATTGCACCGAGGAACTGGCCATCGAGAACATCGATATCGGCGGCCCGGCCATGGTTCGATCGGCGGCGAAGAATCACCGGGATGTGCTCGTGGTCGTCGACCCGCAGGATTATGCCGAAGTCATGGCAACGGTCGCGGGTGGCGGGTCCTCGCTGGAAATGCGCCGGACGTATGCGGTGAAGGCGTTCCGTCATACCGCCGCGTACGATGCCGCTGTTTCCGGTTACCTGGGTCGCGACGAACTGCTTCCGGAACGCATCGTGTTCGCGTACGCGCGGGCCCAGCAGATGCGCTACGGCGAAAATCCACACCAGGACGCGGCGTTGTACGTCGAGTCGAACGCTCCGTCATCGGGCAGCGTGGCGGGTGCCCGGCAGGTTCAAGGCAAAGCGCTGTCCTACAACAATATCGCCGACACTGATGCGGCGCTGGAATGCGTCAAGGTGTTTGCTGAGCCGGCCTGTGTGATCGTCAAACACGCGAATCCGTGTGGTGTTGCCGAAGCGGATTCCATCGGCGCCGCCTACGATGCGGCTTTTGCAACCGACCCGACGTCGGCGTATGGCGGCATCGTTGCGTTCAACCGCGCGCTGGACGCGGCAACGCTCGAGCGGATCATCGATCGGCAGTTTGCCGAGGTCGTCATCGCCCCCGGCGTTGCCGACGCCGCGGTCCTCGTGGCCCAAGCGCGCAAAAATCTCCGGCTGCTCGATTGCGGTGAGTTGCTGCCCGCACCCGCGCGGCGTCTGGACTTCAAACGGATCGTCGGCGGGCTGCTGGCCCAGGAGCTGGATGTAGACCCTCTCACCGTGGAGGATCTGCGGATGGTCACCCGGCGCACACCCAGCGCCGCCGAACTGACGGATCTGATGTTTGCCTGGAAAGTGGCATGGTTCGTCAAATCCAATGCGATTGTCTACGCGCGTGAGCGACGCACCATCGGCGTTGGCGCAGGGCAGATGAGCCGCGTGATCAGCGCGAAGATCGCGGGCCTCAAGGCCGCCGAGGAGGGCCTGGAGGTCGCCGGATCGGTCATGGCGTCGGATGCCTTCTTCCCGTTTCGCGACGGAATAGACGCGGCCGCTGAAGCGGGCATCAGGGCGGTCATCCAGCCGGGTGGCTCGGTGCGTGACGAGGAAGTCATCGCCGCCGCTGATGATCACGATATGGCCATGGTGTTCACGGGCATCCGGCACTTCAGACACTGAGCCATCGGGCACTGATTCGAGAAGGGGGTGGGCGCGTGAAGATACTGGTGGTGGGCAGCGGCGGTCGCGAACATGCCCTGGCCTGGAAGGCGGCGCGCAGCGCCGGCGTGGACCATGTATTCGTCGCACCGGGCAATGCCGGCACCGCGCGCGAGCCCAACGTGTCCAACGTCGATATCGCCGTGGGTGATTTTGCCGGGCTGGCCGCGTTCGTGCGCAGCGAAGGCGTCGACCTGACGATCGCCGGGCCGGAGAATCCGTTGGTCGATGGCATTCGGGATTACTTCGACGTGCAACACCTGCCCCTGTTCGGTCCGAGCAAGGGAGCGGCTCAGCTCGAAGGATCCAAATCGTTCACGAAGGATTTTCTGGCGCGACACGGCATTCCCACCGCCGCCTATCAGACATTCACCGACCTCGACCCGGCGCTGGAGTACATCGACGTGCAAGGTGCGCCGATTGTCATCAAAGGCGACGGTCTTGCTGCCGGGAAAGCCGTCGTGGTGGCCCACACCGTCGATGAAGCCAGAGCGGCCGTGCGCGGCATGCTGTCCGGTGCGTCGTTTGGCGATGCCGGGCGCAAGGTCGTCATCGAGGAATTCCTCGACGGCGAGGAAGCGAGTTTCATCTGTCTGTGCGACGGCGTTCGCGCGCTGCCGTTCGCCAGCTCTCAGGATCACAAAGCCCGGGACGATGGTGACCTGGGACCGAACACCGGAGGCATGGGCGCGTACTCACCGGCGCCCGTCGTCACAGCCGAGGTTCACGCGCGGATCATGCGCGAGGTGGTTGAGCCGACCATCGCGGGCATGGCCGCGGAGGGGCATCCCTACCAGGGGTTTCTGTATGCGGGTTTGATGATCATGCCGGACGGGTCGCTAAAGGTGATCGAATTCAACTGCCGGTTCGGTGATCCCGAAGCGCAGCCCGTGCTGATGCGCCTGCGCTCGGACCTGGTTGCACTGTGTCAGGCAGCGCTGGCTGGCGGCCTGGACCAGGTCGAGCTGGATTGGGATCCACGGGCCGCGTTGGGCGTCGTCCTCGCGGCCGGCGGCTATCCGCTGGAGTATGCGAAGGGCGATGTCATTTCCGGACTGGACGTGGTCGAGAGCGATGATGTGAAGGTGTTTCACGCGGGCTCGCGCATGGAAGGCGACGATGTGGTCACCAGTGGTGGTCGCGTGTTGTGTGTCGTGGGTCTTGGCGATGATGTGTCGAGCGCACAGCGAGTGGCTTATCGGGCGGTCGCGGAGCTCGATTGGCGCAACATCTACTGCCGACGCGACATCGGCTACCGGGCGGTCGCCCGGGAGTTGGCCTAACGCGCACGGCGCGTTGGGAGGAAGGCTGCTGGTGGTCGTCCCCGCCGACCTGCGACGCTCCCGGCATGAACGTGATGGAAACGTTGCGCCGGTTGCCCCGCTATCGCTTCGCCAGCGACGAACACCTGACTACGCTCGTGAACACCGCGAAGCTGCTGCGGCTTCCGGCGGGCCGGTTGGTTCGACCTCCGCGTCTGCCGCCGGACGTCTGTCTGTATCTGATTCGCGGGTCGGTGCGTCGCACCGATCGCCGCCGCCGCGTGCAATCGTTGACTCACCGGGCAAGTGCCGCGCGTGAGCCAATCCTGGATGCAGAATTCCCTCAACTGGTGACCTGCGGGCGCGTGCAGTTGTTGCGGGTGGGTGACCCCGAGGAGGCGTTGGCCGAGCCTCTGCCGTTGGGAAGTCCGGACGTTTGCACGCCGGCTGACCCGGGTTTTGAACCCTGGCTTGGCCGATTCCTCGGTGGGCCGTTGCTGGCCAGGCTATCGGCCCTCGACTTGCAGCGATTGTTTCGCGGCCTGACCGTGTCGAACGTGGCGGCCGGCGATGTGTTGATTCGTCGTGGCGAACCGGGAGACGCTTTCTACGTGGTCTGTGACGGTGCCGTACAGATCGTTCAGGAGGGTCATATCCGGCATGTGGTGCGCAGCGGCGGTTTCTTCGGTGAGGATGCGCTGCTCAGAGGGGCACCGCGCAATGCCGACGCGATTGCCCTGACACCTTGCAGCTTGCTTCAGTTGCCGGCGGAGCTGTTTGCCGAGTTGTTGATCGCGTCGTTGCACGCGCCGCCCGCGAAATTCGACGGAGCGCGGCTCGAGCTCACGCCGGGTTTGGATCCGCGAGCGTTGGCTGCCCGGTTGCACCCAGGGTCTTATCTCTTGACCGGGGGCTCACCCGCCGATCGACGGTTTACCGCATTCCTGCTGCAACATCGAGGTTTTGTCGTCTACGGAGAGGCCTGATCGGGGTCAAGTCAGGGTCTCGTCGTTGGCGCCTGCCCCTGCTACAGTTTGCTGAACTGCAACTTCCGGTGGAAATCAACGTGCCCAGCGACTGCCTGTTCTGCAAGCTCGTCACTCGCGAAATTCCGGGTGACATCGTTTACGAGGACGAGGACGTACTCGCGTTCAATGACATCAGTCCGCAGGCGCCGACGCACATTCTCATTATTCCCAAGCAGCACGTTGCCACCGTGAACGATGTACCCGAAGAGCAAGCGAGTCTGTTCGGCACCCTGGTTGGCTGCGCCAAACGCCTCGCCATTCAACGTGGCATCGATGCGTCCGGCTACCGGCTGATCATGAACTGCAACGGCGAAGGCGGGCAGACGGTGTTCCACGTTCATTTACACCTGCTCGGCGGCCGGCAACTCACGGGGCTCGGCTGATGGCGACCCCTTCCTTTATGGACACGCTGGTGCTGGGCGTGGATCGGGTGCTGAAGACCCTCGCCCGCACAACGCGCGCAGAACGACCGTCGCCTGGCCAAGAGGTCGAGGATGTGTCGCTCAGCGAGACAGATACGCGCCACGCCGCAGGCTTGATGCGAGTCAACCACACGGGCGAGATCTGTGCCCAGGCCATGTATGAGGGTCAAGCGCTGGTTGCGCGGGACGGCCGCGTCAAGGCTGCGCTGCTCGATGCCGCACGCGAGGAAGAAGATCATCTTGCCTGGTGTGATGAACGCCTCGATCAGCTCGACAGCAAGCCCAGCGTGCTGAACCCGGTGTGGTACGGATTGTCGTATGCGCTGGGCGCCGCGACGGGCCTGATGGGCGACAAGATCAGTCTCGGCTTCGTTGCCGCAACCGAAGACCAGGTCTGCAAACACCTGGAGTCCCATCTCGAGAAACTTCCGGCGGACGATGCGCGCAGCCGGAGGATCGTCGAACAGATGCGCGCCGATGAAGCCCGGCATGGCACCAATGCGCGGCGCGCCGGCGGCGTCGAATTCCCGGCGCCCGTCAAAGACGTAATGTCTCTGATCTCAAAACTCATGACTGAGACCAGCTACCGCGGCTAGTGAGCGACCGGCACGGACCGAGGCATAGCGCGCCCGCTGTTGACCGGGCGAAACCCTAGCCAGCAGACAGCGGCGGGTGGTAGAGCATCTGCACGAGCGTTCCATCCGGGTCCCGACAGTAGAAGCTGCGCGCACCATCCCGGTGGGTCTTTGGTTCCGTCACGATCGGTGTGTCGTGTTCGACCATGAACGCGTACCAGTCGTCGACCTCCTCGATTTTGCGAATGATGAAGCCGATGTGGCTCAGTCGTTGCGCATCCGCTGCTTGCGCATGGGGCGCCCGGTGGATGGCGACGTTGTCGCTGCCCGACGTGAGGTAGATGTTGTCCGGGTCGGGGTGCCATTCCACGTTCATTCCCAGTAACCGGGTGTAGAAATCGACACAGGCGTCGAACGCGTTCACGTAGAGCGCCACGTGGTGCATGCCGGCCGTTGGCGGGGGTCGGTCAACCATCGGCAGTGGACTCGCGGATGGCTTCGTCGATGATCTCGACGGCGTGGCTGATCTGGACCCCACCGCGTTCCAGCATGATCGACGCCGAGCAGTATTTTTCCGCGGACAGGGCCACGGCTCGCTCGACCTGTTGCGGCTTCAGATTTCGACCGGTCACGGTGAATGCGATATGGATCGTCTGGAAAACGCTGGGAATGCCGTCGCTGCGTGTGGCGGTCAACTGGGTCACACAATCAGATACGTTCTGACGGGACTTTTTCAGGATATTGACGACGTCGAAGGCGGTGCAGGCCCCCAGGCCCATCAGTACCATCTCCATCGGGCGAACACCCAGGTTCTGACCGCCATGATCCGGCGGGCCGTCGAGGACGATGCTGTGTCCGCTGCCCGACTCGGCAACGAACATCGCCTTTTCCACCCAGCGTATTGTCGCCTTCATAACCACCAGTGTTTGTAATCTCGTGACACTCTGCTTGAAAGTTATGTTAACTGCGACCGTTCGGCCACGAAAACTGTGCCGCTCGTCGTTGATCCCTCGTTTACTGGATCACAGCTGTGCAAGCTTCGAAGCTCGCAAGACACGTTACGAAGGAGCGTCTCTAAATGCTTGCAGTTAACACTCAGTCCTCAGGGCTGGCGGCGAATCGACCCCTTGGCAATCCGTTCCCGCAAGACCCGAATGCCCCGGAAAGCCCACATCTGGATGCTTTTCTTTCTGCAGCCCACCGTCGCAAATATCCGGCCAAGAGTACGCTGATCTACGCCGGCGATAAGAGCGACTCCATTTATTTCATTCTCAAGGGATCGGTGACGGTCCTTGTGGAAGACGAATCCGGACGCGAAATCATCGTCGCGTACTTGAACAAGGGTGATTTCTTCGGTGAGATGCCGCTGTTCCTGGATGACAATGACCCGCGCACTGCATGGGTCAAGGCCAAAACCGAGTGTGAAGTAGCGGAGCTATCCTACGCAAAGTTCAGGGAAGTGGCCCACAAGCACACCGAGCTGATCTATGCCGTCAGCAATCAGATGGCCGAACGACTGCGTCGGACGACGCAGAAGGTCAGCGACCTGGCATTCCTGGACGTTACGGGACGGGTCGCACGGACGCTGCTGGATCTGACCAAACAGCCGGATGCGATGACGCATCCGGATGGCATGCAAATCAAAATCACCCGTCAGGAAATCGGCCGCATCGTGGGTTGTTCCCGGGAGATGGTCGGACGCGTACTTAAAACACTGGTCGAACAGGGATTGGTGTCTGTCAAAGGAAAGACGATGGTCGTTTACGGCACGCGTTAACCTCGTCTGACGAGGTTAGGAAGAAGGCGGGTTTATCCCGCCTTCTTTGTTACCTCACTCACAATTCAGCTGACGATGACCAGGTCGTCCGGCTCGCGGGCCGGGGACTTCAGGAACTCGTGAATGGCGCTTGCGGCGTCTGCGGGGCTGGTCGTTCCCGAATCGATGCTCAGGTCGCACAACGGCATGGGAAACTCGAAGGCCCCCGCGGCCTTCAGCCGCTGATAGTCTTCCACCGAGCGCAGTTTCCCCCAGCGCCCACGATCCGGGTTGGCAATGCGTTTGAACAGCTCGGATTCGGCGCACGTCAGCTCGACCCAGTTCACCCGGCTGTTCAGACGCTGTAGGAAGGTCGAACTCTGCGACAGAAACGATTGCCGGACAGTGGTCTCCGGGATGAATGTGAAAATCAGCGAGCGGTCCGCCATCGCGGCTTCCCTGAACACCTCCATCCAGGTGTATTCCCGGATTCGCACGAATGCGGGGCTGCCGAATTCGAATACGGAACTGGCGATGTCCGCCGCCAGATGATTGTGGAATACCTTATAGTCGGTCAGCCGGGCCAGCTCGTTAGCGACCGTGAGTTTTCCGGATGCGGGTGGCCCGTAGATGAAGACTAGATCCAACGCCTGCGCTCTCCAAGTACTACCGTTGGGCCTCCATCCTGAGGCCGCGGCGTGGAGATGGCAATGGTTCTCGTGCGCTCAGGGCAGTTCCGGATTGCCGGTTTCGAGGTAACGCTTCAGGCGTTGAAGCTGTCCAAGTTGCACGCGATCGACCGGCTCGGCGAGCGTGTCCAGCCCACCTTCGTGGTGGCCGCCCACCACATAGCGGTAGTCCAACCGGGTGCCTCCATCCGCCTCGCTTAGAGTGAAGCTCATGGCGCCGGCGACGCCCATGCTTTGCAGCGGCCCGAGCCCGCCCTTCAAACGCAGCATCCTGCCCGTGTCCGCGAACACCACTCGCATGTGCTCCACGGAACCCCCGCCTGGCAATTGCTCACAGAAGCAGCCACCGGCGCGGGCATCCATGCTGAAGTTGGCTGCGGCGCCCGAGTACGAATGTGCGGCGTCCCACCAGTGGCTGATGCGCTCTGTAAGCGCGGCGTAGACTTCGGTGGGCGTCGCGTTGATCGTCAGCTGGTGGACCGAGGTGAAGCCGGTCGCCGCCTTGTCCGTCACCTCGGCCTGCACGACGCCAGCCGACAACAGTAGCGCGATGAACGTGCTCCACATGGAACTACGCCTTGAACTACGCATGGAAGAGGGCGTTCAGTGCCGCCCCCGGATCGGCTTCGCGCATGAACGCTTCGCCGACCAGGAACGCGTTAACGCCCCGCGCGCGCATCTCGCTGACCTGGACGGGTTCGCGGATGCCGCTCTCGGTTACGACGACGGTGGCCGCGGGAATTCGTTCGAGCAGCGCGTAGGTGGTGTCGAGGCGCGTTTCGAAGGTGTGCAGATTGCGGTTGTTGATGCCAATCAGCGCAGGGTCGAGGGTCAATGCGGTCTCGAGTTCAGAGGCATTGTGCACCTCGACCAGCACATCCAGGCCAAGCCCCCGCGCCAGGCCATAGAATTCCTCGAGCTGGCCGGCATCGAGCGCCGCGACGATCAGCAACACGCAGTCCGCGCCCAGCGCCCGTGCTTCATATAGCTGATAAGCATCGACGGTGAAGTCTTTGCGCAACACCGGCAGTGCCACGACGTCGCGCGCGGCCGCCAGATAGTCGTCGTGGCCTTGAAAGAAGTGCTCGTCGGTCAGTACCGACAGGCAGACAGCACCGGCCTGCGCATAGCTTCTGGCGATGGCAACCGGATCGAAGTCGGCGCGGATCAAGCCTTTACTGGGCGATGCCTTTTTGATCTCCGCGATCACGGCCGGATGGCCGTCATCGATGCGGGCCCGGAGGGCACTGACGAAACCACGAGTCGCGGGTTGCCCGGCGGCACGGGACTCCAACAGAGCTTGCGGCGTCGCAGCGCTGCGCTGGCCTATTTCTTCACGTTTGTGAGCGAGGATACGCGTCAACACTGTTTCAGGCGCGCTGGCCCCGCTCACGATTCCGCCATCAAGCTGGAGATGCGGGCCAATTCGGCGAGCCGTTCCCGGGCGAGCCCGGCTGAGATTGCGTCCTGCGCCATGTCGACGCCGTTGGCGAAGCTCGTGGCCACGCCGGACGCGTAGATCGCGGCGCCCGCATTGAGTGCCACGATGGCCGCCGCGGCGGACTCGGGCTGACCGAGCGCCTGCCGAACAAGCTTGAGACTGGCCTGCGGAGAATCCGCGCGCAGCCCGTCAAGCGAGTGAACCGGCAACCCGAAGTCCTCCGGATGGACCTCGGATTCGGTGATTGCGCCGTCCTTCAGCTCGACCATGAACGAAGGCCCGGCGATCGATAATTCGTCCAGGCCGTCGGCGTGAGCGAGGATGACATGGCGACTGCCCAGGGTTTTCAGTACCTTGGCCATCGGCACCTGCCAGGCGGCGTCGAATACGCCGATGACCTGATTTGGCGCGTTGGCGGGATTGGTCATCGGTCCGAGTACGTTGAACAGGGTACGCACCCCCAGTTCCCGCCGCGGGCCGGCCGCGAAGCGCATGGCGCTGTGATGGGCGGGCGCGAACATGAAGCCGATGCCCACCTCTTCGACACAGCGGCCAATCTGTTCCGGCGTCAGTTCGAGGTTCACTCCTGCGGCTTCGAGCACGTCAGCGCTGCCGCTCTTGCTGGTCATGCCCCGGTTGCCGTGTTTGGCGACGTGCGCGCCCGCGGCGGCAGCGACGAACGCCGCAGCGGTGGACACGTTGAACAATTTTGCGCCGCCGCTGCCCCCGGTACCGCAGGTGTCGACCAGATAGGGTGCGGTGACCGCGACTTTGGTCGACAGGTCACGCATGGCCTCCACCGCGCCGGTCAACTCGTCGTCAACCTCACCCTTCACCCGCAGCGCCATCAACACGCCGCCAATCTGCGCCTCGGTTGCGGCCCCTGACATGATCGCGGCGAACAGCGCGCGGGCCTGCTCGCGGTTGAGGTCGTGCGCCTGGCTCAGTTCCGCCAGCGCCGTGCGTACGGCCTCATCGCTCATCCCGACAACGCCGCGCTCGGCACCCGTGCCAGAAAGTTGCGCAGCAGATCGTGGCCGGTGGGGGTGAGAATCGATTCCGGGTGGAACTGGACACCCTCGATGGGGTGTTCCCGGTGTGCCACGCCCATGATCTCGTCACGGCTGCCGTCCTCATGGCAGGTCCAGGCGGTGACTTCCAGGCAATCGGGCAGCGAGGCTTGGTCGATCACCAGCGAATGGTAGCGCGTGGCCTCGAAGGGATCAGGCAGATCTTCGAAAACGCCTTGCCCGGCGTGATGAATCATCGAGGTTTTACCGTGCATCACAGCCCGGGCGCGCACGATGTCACCGCCAAACACCTGACCGATGCTCTGGTGGCCCAGGCAGATTCCGAGCAATGGAATGTGAGGCCCAAAGGTACGCACCACGTCCATGGAGATGCCAGCCTCGTTGGGGGTGCAGGGCCCGGGTGAGATCACGATCACCTCGGGTGCTTTGGCTTCGATCTCGGCGAGCGTGATCTCGTCGTTGCGGTGCACTTCCACGTCGGCGCCGAGTTCGCCCAGATACTGGACCACGTTGTAGGTGAAGGAATCGTAGTTGTCGATCATCAGGAGCATGTCAATCGTATCCAATTGTTTTTGTTTAAGTAAATATCCAGTACATGGAGATGTTACTCACAATATTACTCACTTAGGAGTAGACGGATGGACGCTTTTCGGATCGTAGAACGGCGGAAGCCCGCCAGCGAGTGCTGACGGATGCTGCGAAGTGGTAACTCTTGACCGCGCGCGACATGTCATCGAGACGACGTGGAGTGACGCCGGCAATGGTACACCGCGGAAACGGCTTTGGCAGCCCAGTTTGCCCCGACGCGCCAGCCCGTCAGCGAACGCCTACGAGAACCCACTCAGTGAACCTGCAGAACGGCCCCCAGAGATGCCGAAAAACCACCACTCACCCAAGAGGTCCAGGCCGACAAATCGTGGTATACGACAGCCGACGCGCCATCTGGATCAAGGTCAAGAACCCCGACTACACAGCCAGGGTGAAG
>SMWF01000069.1 GCA_004357385.1 Gammaproteobacteria bacterium
AAGGCTCGCCGCAAGGCTCACCGGATAAAAAGGGACTCAGTGTCTGGCAGATTGCCGCCAGTACGCTGGCCGCGGCATTCGGAGTTCAGAGCAAGGCGAACAAGGACCGGGATTTCAGTACGGGCAAGCCGGTCCATTTCATCATTGCGGGAATCGTATTCACCGCCCTGTTCGTCGTCACGATAATCACCGTCGTCAACCTGGTGTTGAGCTGACTGCGAGTTGAAGTGGGCTAACCGCTTCAGGGCTCACTGAGCAGGCGCTGCATTCGGGTCGGCAGCGGCAGATCCACCGCCGCATCCAGATTGCCTTTGCCCGGGACGTAGTTCGCTTCCAGGCGGGTGCCACACGGGTCTTCGAACAGCACCGAGTAGTAGCCCTGCGCCCAATCGTCCTCAGCCGGCGGTTTAATCACCTTCGCCCCGATGTCCAGGACGTGCGCCGCCAGGGCATCAACGTCCTCCCGTGAGCGCGCTCTGAAGCAGACGTGATGCAGACCTGCGCGGTACTGATCGAAGGCGATCTCGCGGTACCCCGCGGCGGCGGCCCGAATTGCAAAGCCGGTGCGCCCGCCCACGCAGTAATACAACTGCGGCGTGTCCACCAGGCACTCCATCTTCAGGAACGCAAGCAACTTTCCATAGAAAGGCCGACAACGCGCAAAGTCCTGCACGGTGACGTAGACGTGGGCAATTCCGTTGATGTCGATGCTCACCCCGTGCGTCCTTGCCCTGGCTGCGCCCAATCAGCCGGCTAACTCCGTGATGATCCGGGTCATTGCCACCCCATTTCGCTCCAACGCGGACACCAGCCGGAACTGGGCCCGGGCGCGGCGTAGGTTGTGCTCCGGGTCATCGACCTTGAAATACTGATTGCCCACCAGGTAGTCGGTCAGAAATCGCACGCCGAGCATCAGCGCCATGACGCGGGGCGCACGAACCATGGCGTCGCGTTCCATCGCGTCGGGTTTCCACCCGCTGCCATCCAGGAACCCTTCAGCGATCGCACGAAACAGACTCAGTGAAACATCGATGGTCGGCGCGTCCTCCGTGCCGCTCGCCGCCGCGGAGCGAACCAGATCGCCGAAGTCCCAGAGCCGGTCACCCACCATTACCGTGTCGAGGTCGATCACCGCGACCACGTGATCCTGCTCGGCGTCGAACAGCACGTTGTTAATCTTGCAATCGCCATGGATCACAATGTCGTCCGCGGTCAGACGGCGGTCGGCAAAGTGGCGCCGTTCAGCAACGAACGCCAGATCATCGGAAATCGACGTAAGGTCTCCGGTAGCCGCGCTGCTGAACTTCATGAAGCACCACCCGATATCGTGGAAGTGCGGAATCGCCGGGTACAATTTAGCGCGCGGAAAGTCGCCGAGACGGCGCTGAAAATCGCCGAAGGCGCGTCCGGCTTCACGTGCCTGATCGGCGGTCTCCACCTGCTGCAACGTACGCGCGTCTTCGATGTAGTCGAACATGCGCCAGACCCGACCCTCCGCGTCGCGCCAGGCCGGCTCGTTTTCGAGTGTTCGGATCAGTCCCGGCACACCACCGCCCGCCGCTTCGAGATGGGCGACGACCAGCGCCACGTTTGCCGCGACATCCCAGGCCCCGGGAAACACGTCCCGGTTGATTCGCTGCAACACCACGCGCGCGTCCGAGCGGAGGATCACCAGATAGGTGTCGTTGATGTGTCCAGCGCCAAACTGCCGTACCGACGAGAACGGCGCACTCAGCTGAAACTTCGTCGCGACCGTTTCGAGTTCAGGCATTCAGTGCGTCCACAAGTCGCTGCAGGGTCGGTAGCACGACGATGTACAGTTCCGCATGGGTCCCCGAGGCTGCCTCCAGCGTAGCACGAGCATCTTCAGGAACCGACCCGCCCGACAGCTTTTCCAGCAATACGCCAAGTGCGCGCAGCCGTTCCGCCAGCGGACCGAGTTCTGCAGGCGCCAGTTCGCCTGCCGGCAGATCCTGCCAGGTACGAGCCAGTTCGGCCCAGCTATCCATCGTTCCCGATCGGAACTCTCCTGACCGGAGCTCGCCAGAGTCGAGCTGGCGGTTGATTGCGCGACCGCGCAGATTCTCGGGCGGCAACACATCCACAAGACGATCCAGGGGCGTTGTGGTCGTGTAGGGGCGCCCCTCGGCGAGTTCGTGTCCGTCAACCCGCGCAGCCAGCGCAGCCTCGCCCAGCAATCGGGCATACCACTTGACCGGTTCGAGCACATCGAGCAGCGGCGTCCACACAGGGTCAATGCCGAGCCTCGCCAGCGCCTTGCGTTGGAAGCTGGCAAGATCCACGCCCGAAACGTCACTCAATCGCCCGGCCACAGTCTCGAGGCGGCGATACATGTCGTCGCAATCTGTCACGTCCGCCGCCGACCAGAGCCGCTCGGCAATGGCCGGCAGCCGGCTCCAGATGCGCTGATCGAGCAGCTCATCGGTCACCAGCTCAGTCCAGATACACGCTTCTCCGCCGAGCACCCGGCCGGGATCTCGGCCACGCGGCGGTGCACCGTTCCGGGTCTTTTCGGCGAACCGCCGGGACCACTGCAGACCCTTGCGCACATGTGTCAGGCGCGGGTCCTCGATCAGCGCCCGCTCCGTCGCATCGAGTGCTTCGGATGTGGCCTCCGGATCGAATCCGTAATGAATGTCCGCCGGATAAAACAGATCCAGGTAGTAACCCGCCGAGAACACGCAATCGAAGCCCTGCTGCAAAGCCCGGTCCCGGGACCGGGCACCGCGCCAGGACTGAATCACTACCCGATCCGAGAGAGATGAGTCGATCACCTCGTCCCAGGCGATCACTCGCCGACGCAGCCAGCGCAGCTGTTTGCTAAGGCGCTGGTTGAAATGGGCGTGCAACCCCGCATTGTCAGGGATGGCCTGCTTGTTCATAAAGCGGCGGATCGGCAGACTGTCACGCCACCAGCTGCCCTCCACCTCGTCGCCACCGATGTGCAAAAAGGCGTCGGGAAAGATCGCCGCGACCTCACGGAACAGGGTCTCCAACGCGGGATAGAGAAACTCGTTGGCAGGGTCCAGGGCCGCCTCGTGAACCCCGAATCGCTCGCTCGGTTGCAGCGGAGTATCACGACTCGCGAACTCCGGATAGGCAGTCAACCAACTCGTGACGTGTCCCGGAACGTCGATCTCGGGGATCACCCGGATGCCCAGGCCCGCGGCCCGCGCCACCAAGCCTTCGAGCTCTGGGATGCGATAAAACTCGCCACGTCCGCCGATCTCAGGGAGTTTGGGGTAGGCGCTGCTCGGAAATCGGAAGCCTTGGTCATCCGTAAGGTGTAGATGCAGCACATTGAGCTTCACGAATGCCATGGCCTCGAGGGTTCGATGGAGCGTGTCGATGGGCATGAAGTGGCGCGCAACATCGACCATCAAACCGCGCCAGGGAAAGCGCGGCGCATCCTCGATGACCGCCACCGGCAGCTCGATGTCCTGCGCCCCCGGGCGACCCAGCTGAACCAGCGTAGCAAGCCCGCGCAGCACGCCCCACTCCGTGGGCGCGACCAGCCGCACGGCGCCCTTCGCATCCACATCGAGCCGATAACCTTCCTCGTCCCCCAACTGCGGATACGCTGGCGCGGCCGTCGCGCAATCGATGCTCAACGCGGGGAGTTGCGGCTGCAACCGGTCGACTTCAGCGAGCAGGCGCGGGCTGTCGGTCCCAAGCCAGGTGACATCTCCACGTGCCACCCGGACGGCGCCACCGGCCACCGCAACCTGGCGCGGCCAGGGCATCAGCTGCGGTTCCGAATGCACCAAATGTCATCTATTCCAGGGAGTCTATCGTCGCGACTCTGGTTGACCCCAGGGCCAATGTCAACGCGACCCGGCGCGTACTCGCCTTGAGCCGAAGGAGCTCTTCTGCGACCATGCGCCACCAAAATCCAGACCTCACTCCATGGAAATTCAAGAACGCATGCGCGCCGTCCTCGCGGCAGAAGCCAAGGCCATTCAATCAATAAAGATCGACGACTCCTTCGAGCAGGCGGTGCACATACTCGAGGCCTGCTCGGGGAAGGTGTTGACCACTGGCATCGGCAAAGCCGGACACATCGCCCGGAAATTCGCCGCGACCCTTTGCTCCACCGCGACCCCCACCGATTTCATCCACCCCGCCGAAGCCGCTCACGGCGATCTGGGACTGGTCGATCAGAACGACGTGCTGGTCGCGTTCTCAACCAGCGGCAAATCCATCGAGGTGCTGGAAATCCTGGAGCTCTCACGGCATCTGGGCGTGACCCACATCATCGGGGTGACGTCGCATCCCGATTCGGAACTACGTCAGCACTGCGAAGTGGTACTGGACATGGGCGAAATTGAAGAGGCCTGTCCGCTGGGGCTCACCCCAACCTCGAGTCTGGCGGTAATGCTGGCGATCAGCGACGCGATCGCCATGGCGTTGATGGAAGTGAAAGGTATCACGGCAGAGGAGTGGGGCAAGCGCCATCACGGGGGCTACCTCGGGCGCAGGGCCCGCACCGACAACATGCCCCACTGAGGTACCAGCACTCCTTTCGGGAAACCCGCTGCATCGCGTGAGCGCATCCACCTCCTACGTCCGGCCCGAAGCCCGGGCCCTGCTGAAGCTCGGCCTGCCCATGGTTGCCACGCAGCTGTTCATCATGGCGATGGGTTTTCTCGATACCGCCATGGCCGGACACTACAGCTCCACCGATCTGGCCGGGGTAGCTCTGGGCGGCAACGTCCTCTGGCCGGTGTTCATGCTGATGACCGGGCTCACGATGGCGGTCACGCCGATCGTCGCCCAGCTGCGCGGCGCGAACAACGTGGCCGATGCCGGCGCACCCTTGCGCCAGGGCCTCTGGATCGCACTGGCAACGTCGTTGTTGACGGCTGCGATCGTCAGCAACGCTGAAGGGCTGTTTCGCGTGGCCGGCGTCGACGACGAGGTTGCACGCGTCGCCATGGGATATCTGCGGAGCGCCGCCTGGGGACTGCCGCCGGCCATGGTCTACGTGTGTCTGCGCTTCGGTTCTGAGGGCCTCGGTCACACCCGGCCTCCGATGGTAGTCGCGGCGCTGGTATTGCCGATCAACGCCGCGGCCAACTACGTCTTCATCTTCGGCAAGTTCGGCGCTCCGGAACTCGGCGGAGTCGGTTGCGGCTGGGCCACAGCCATGGTGTGGTGGGTGGAGTTGATGATGATGCTGTGGGTGATCCGGCGCCCGTACTATCGCGCTACCGGCTTGCTGACCCGGTTCGACTGGCCGCGACTGCGGGAGATCGGCAGCATTCTCAAGGTCGGCGTGCCGATCGGAATCACGATGTTCGTCGAGATGGCCGTGTATTCCGTGATCGGCTTTCTGATCGCCCGCATCGGCGTCACCGAACTCGCCGCCCACAGCATCGCCGGCAACCTCAACTGGCTGACCTATGTCATTCCCATGAGCCTGGGCTCTGCCGCCAGCATCCGGGTCGGTTTCTACGTTGGCGCACGCAACACCGAGGCCGCGCGCCAGGCCGCCGCCACCGCCTTCATCATCTCGCTCGGCTATGCGCTGCTGGTGAGCGCATTGCTGGTGCTGCTGCGCCTGCATCTGGTGGGCATCTACACGAACGACGCCGCCGTCATTGCCGTCGCGGCCAATCTGATGATCTTCATCGCCGCCTATCAGATCGTCGATGACACTCAAGCGACCATGGTCGGCGTGCTGCGCGGTTACAAGGACACCCGGGTACCGATGCTGTACTCGCTGGTCGGATATTGGCTGATCGCGCTACCTTTGGGTGTGGTGCTCGCATCCGGCCTGCGGCCGTTGCCGCCCCTCGGCGTGTACGGTTACTGGGGTGCCATGACCTTCGGCCTGTTACTGGTGGCGCTGATGGTCGGGGTCCGGTTGTGGCGAACCAGCCACGATGATTCGCGCATCGCGCGGCTCGCCGCAGGCTGACCAGACGCAAACACGCCAGACGCAAACACGCCAGACTCCACGCTCGTGAGCAGTAGGTCGCATGGTCGCGAAGCAGGTGGCATTGCGCCACAACACCAGCCGCTTGGCTGGCGCGTACCAGGTGCTGGGCCTGTCCGTGACCCTGACCGTTGCCGGCCAGTGTGTTCGCAGTGCTGATCGGCGGACTCCAGCTGTTCTCCGGTAACGGGCGTCAAGCGCTGCTCATACGACCGCGCCGCACGATGCCGTAGATACTGATCACGAACCAGGACACCTCAACGAGGAACGCCGAAAAATTGAAGTCGAAGATCAGCGAGATGGTGACCAACCCGGCGCCCAGCGCGTTCAGCAACGAGTAGCCGACTCTGCGCACGTCGATCCGGTCCACCTGCACCAGCGCGTAGGTTGCAAGGATGGCGACCACACCCACATTGCCGATCAGGTCGTGCCACTGATATTCCATTCTCGCCTCTCTCGCCTAGGGTGGGTGTATTCTAAGGGACCCCGTCGCGACCCCGTACCGATATGCTCAGAATTGCCGACCGCTGGTACGAGCGACGCCGGATCAGCGACGACCTCACGCTGATCTGGGAACCCCATGTGCATTCCTTCCTGCGCTGCAACATCTGGCATGTGCGCGGCCGCGACGCCGATCTGCTGGTGGACACCGGGCTTGGAGTGGCTTCGCTGAAGGACGCGATTGCCGATCTGATCGACAAGCCGCTGATCGCCCTGGCGACTCACATTCACTACGACCATGTCGGTTGCCTGCACGAGTTCGACCAGCGGGTAATGCACGCGATCGAAGCGCCGCGTATGGCGGATTACCACGAGCACTCTTTCCTAAAAGTTGCGGACTTCCCGGCAGAGTGGCACGAGATGCTGGCCGAAGGCGGGTTCGGGGAAACGCTGGTCAACGCAGCACCCGACGAACACTTCTCAGTGGATGACTACCGCGTGACCTCGACGGAGCCTACCCGTACGGTCGAGGCAAACGACGAAATCGATCTAGGCAATCGACATTTCGAGGTCATGCACCTGCCCGGCCATTCGCCCGGCAGCATGGGTCTCTGGGAGGCTGACACGGGGATTCTGTTTTCCGGCGACGCCATTTACGACGGCCTGCTGCTCGACGAGCTGGAAGACAGCAACATCCCCGACTATCTGGAAACCATGAAACGCCTCAAGGAACTGCCGGTGTCGGTGGTCCATGGCGGCCATGAACCCAGCTTCGGCCGTGAACGCCTGGTCGAACTCGCCGACGCTTACCTCGACTGGCGCAACTGAACGCGCAGCAGCTACTCTGAACAACGAGAGCCCAACAGCATTAAGCAGGAGTTTCACGTGAGTCTGAATTTCGGCCCGCTCGGCAGCAGCGCCAACCAGAGTTCAACCCTGCCCGGCAATCTGTACACCGATCCCGAGGTGTTCGAGCATGAGAAGGAAGCGATCTTCCGCCACCAATGGCTGGCCATTGCACGCAGCGCGGAACTCACCGAACCGGGCGATTACCTGACCTATGAGCTGCTGGGCGACCCCATCGTCGTGACACGTGACGCAGACGCGAGGTTGCATGCCTTCTCCAGGGTCTGTCTGCACCGTGGCTGCCCGATTGCCCAGGGTTCGGGCAATGCGCACAACGGTATCCTGACCTGCCCCTATCACCGCTGGACCTACGCCCTGGACGGGCGGCTGAAGGGTACTCCGTTGATGGATCAGGCCGAGAACTTCGACAAATCGAGCATGCGCCTGCCGCAAATTTCCGTGGCAGAGTGGCTGGGTTGGATCTTCATCAATGCCGAGGCGAACGCGGCGCCGCTGGCGCCCCAATTGACCAATCTCGAAACGTTGATGGCTCCATTTGGCGTCGCGGACATGGTGTGTCACGACACCCTGGAGTTCGATTCGCCGTGGAACTGGAAAATTATGGTCGAGAATTTCATGGAATCGTACCACCACATCGGCGGTCACCCCGAGACGCTGAACCCGAGGTTTCCGGCGGCCGGCACCCACGCGGTCGACCTGGCCGGCGCGTTCTCACTGCTTGAAAATCCCGCCCGAGACGAGGCCGAAAGTGCGCCGTTCTGGGTCGCCTGCGTCTTTCCCTCGACGCTGATCTCGTTGGTCCGCGGCGACTCACCGAAGGTCGCCTGGTACCAGATGGACATCGACGCGCACGATCGTTTCCAACTGAAGATCCATCTACTGGCATCGCCAGAGCTGGCCGCCAACGAGGAGTATCGGCAGACCATGCACGCAACGCTGATGGCTATTCACCTCGAAGACATCCCGCTGTGCGAAGGCGTCTGGAAGGGAGTCAACAGTCGTTTTCACCGGGAAGGCCGGTTGAGTCATCTGGAAGCCGCCAACTGGAGGTTCTACAACTACCTCCGCGACCGGCTAGGCGCGGACAGGTAGGCATTCGCCGACCCGAAGACGATGGAGTAGCATCCGTCCACTCTGGGGGACATCGGCGGGGCGCGTGGTCGCCAACAACTATCACAACGGCAGCTTCTGGTTCGACAGCCTGGACGAGCCACCCGACCCCTCGCTGCCGGATGCCTTGCCGGATGCCGTGGATGTCGCCATCGTCGGCGCGGGGTTCACCGGGCTCTGGACGGCCTACTACCTGAGTCAGCAGACCCCCGACCTAGACATCGCCGTGTTCGAAGCCAACACCGTCGGCTTTGGCGCGTCCGGGCGCAACGGTGGCTGGTGCCTGGGCACATCGAACGGACTGGAGAGCATGCTGGACAACCCCAAACGGCGGGACGCGGGGTTGGCCATTGCAAAAGCGATGTTCGACACCGTCGATGAAGTCGGCCGGGTCTGTCAGGCGGAAAACATCGATGCCCATTTCGCCAAGGGCGGGAGTCTGAAGATCGCTACCCTGCCGTTTCAGGTGGACGCCTTGCAGCAGCATGTGAAGCATATGCGCACGCTCGGATTCGACGCGGACGACTATCGCTGGTTGGATGCGCAGGAGAGCCAGCAACGCATCGGCATGACCCCCAACCACGGCGCGGTGTACTTTCGCCATTGCGCTTCGTTGCATCCCGCCCGGTTGGTCCGGGGCCTGGCGGACGTGGTGCGACGGCGCGGTGTCCACATCTACGAGCGGACCCCGATCAGCGCGATCGAACCGAATATCGTGCACGGCCCCGGGGGGCCGATCCGTGCGGATCGGGTGGTGCGGGCGACGGAAGGTTACACCGACTCAATAAAGGGGCAACGCCGGTTGATGCTGCCGCTGTACTCCATCATGGTGGCGACCGAACCACTGCCCGACGAGATCTGGGAGTCGATCGGTTTGCGGCAACGGGAAACTTTCGGCGATCCACGCCGGGTGGTGATCTACGGGCAGCGCACCTTGGACGGCCGGCTGGCGTTCGGCGGGCGCGCCGGTTACTACTTCGGCTCACGCAAGCGCCGGACTATCCCACGGGATGATCCACTGGTCGCCGGCGTGGAGGGTACGCTCAGATCCCTGTTCCCGATCCTCGACGGTTATCGGATTACCCACGGCTGGGGGGGCTTCATGGGCGTGCCGCGGCACCGGCGGCCGTCGGTGAATTTCGATCAGTCGACCGGGTTGGGCTGGGCGGGTGGATACACCGGTGAAGGCGTCGCCGCCTCCAATCTGGCCGGCCGGATCATGGCCGACCTGGTCGCCGAACGTCGAACCGAAATTACCGAACTCGCGTGGGTGGGGGACGCGCCGCGCAAATGGGAACTCGAGCCGTTGCGTTTCTTAGGTGCTAAAAGCATCCAGTGGTTCGGCAACCGGGCTGATCATGAAGAGTTCCAAACCGGCAAACCTGCGGGTTTCTGGGGCCGGATGTTCAACACCTTCGTTGGATGACGTGATGTCAGATGGATTGCTCGACAACCCCGTCCTGGCAGCCTTGAACTACGCTCAGGACCAACTGGGCCGTTGCAGCGAGCGGGCAGCCGTCTACCACCCGGACGTTTCGCCACTGGCCGGCGTCAGCGAACCCCTTCCGGCGGCGCTCCGGGAACTCGCGCAGCTGGTTCCCGTGGGAAGCGGAGTCGGGGTGGTCCACATCGAAGCGGGCCTGCCCGAACTGCCGGAATGGCGACCCATCCAGGTTGTGTGCCTGCATCAGATGGTCTGCGAAGAGCCTTTTGCAGAAGCAGAAGAGTTCGACGATCTGAGTTTGTCGGACGTCGCTGACATGCTGGAACTGGCGCAGGCGACCGACCCGGGTCCGTTCCTGAAGCGGACCATTGAGATGGGTCGCTACGTTGGCGTACGAAGGAACGGCCGCCTGGTGGCCATGGCGGGCGAACGCATGAAACCGCCGGGTTGGGTGGAAATCAGCGGCGTCTGCACGCACCCGGACGGACGCGGCCACGGGTACGCCTCCCGGCTGGTCGTTGCCTTGCTGAAAGACTGCTTCGCGACGGGCCAGCGCGCGTTCCTGCACGTGCGCGAAGGCAGCAGCAGCGAAGCCAGGGCCACGGCCATCTATGAACGGCTGGGGTTTCGCCATCGGCGCGACATGTTCGGTCACTTCCTCCAGCGCACCGACGCAAATCCGTGAGCAAAGCAGACCGTCCCGTGATCGTGACCGGTGGCGCCAGCGGCATCGGCGCGGCCATTGTGGAACGCCTCAGCAACGCAGGTCACCCGGTGGCGAACTTCGATCTCAATGCGCCAGATCCGGTGGACATCACCGACTATGCCGCGGTGGACGCGGCAATCTCGGCATTCGAGGATTCGAACGGGCCGCTCTACGGCCTGGTCAACAACGCCGGCTGGGATGTCGCCAGACCCTTCGTGGACACCGATCCGGAACTGTGGCGCAAGGTCATCGACATCAACCTGACCGGCCCACTGAACGTTACTCACCTGGCGTTGCACCGGTTGGTTGCAGCCGGACGCGGACGCGTAATATCCATCGCGTCCGACGCCGGTCGGGTCGGCTCATCGGGTGAAGCGGTCTATTCGGCGTGCAAAGGCGGCATTATCGCGCTGATGAAAACGCTGGCGCGGGAACACGCTCGCCAGGGGCTCACCTTCAACACCATCTGCCCGGGCCCGACCGACACGCCATTGCTCGAGTCCTTCGACCCGGGGGGTGGACTGCGCGAAGCGTTGCAGCGCGCCATTCCCATGCGACGCCTGGCAACACCCCAGGATTTCCCAGGCCTCGTCGAATTCTTCTTAAGCGACGACGCCGAATTCATCACCGGCCAGACGATATCGGTCTCCGGCGGCCTGTCGATGCATGGCTAGGAGGCAACCCATGGACTTCGAAGACATCCTGTACGAGGAAAGCGACGGCGTCGCGACCATTACCATGAACCGGCCGCAGGTTTACAACGCGTTCCGACCGCAGACGGTAATCGAGCTCCTCGCGGCTTTCCGCAGCGCAGGCTGGAACAATGACATCGGCGCGATCGTGTTGACCGGTGCCGGTGATAAAGCCTTCTGTACGGGCGGCGACCAGTCGGACCACGAAGGCGGCTACGGCGCCGGTGACATCCACGGAGACATCGGCATGCCGGTGGATGAACTGCACGCCATTATCCGTGACGTGCCGAAACCCGTGATCGCCAAGGTGCGCGGCTACGCGATCGGCGGCGGCAACGTGCTGGCGACCATCTGCGACCTCACCATTGCGAGCGAGACGGCGATCTTCGGCCAGGTGGGTCCGAAAATGGGTTCCGTCGACGCAGGCTTCGGCACCGCCTACCTGTCGCGGGTGGTCGGCGAGAAGAAGGCCCGCGAGATCTGGTATCTGTGCCGGCGCTATCCCGCACAGGAGGCGCTGGAGATGGGCCTGGTGAACAAGGTCGTTCCGGATGATCAGCTCGATGCCGAAGTGGACGCGTGGTGCGCCGAACTCGTCCAGCGCAGCCCGACGGCCATCGCCATCGCCAAGCGTTCATTCAACGCGGACAGCGATCACATCAAAGGCGTGGGCGGCATGGCCATGCAGGCGCTGAAACTCTACTACGATACTGACGAGTCAAAAGAGGGGATAAACGCGCTGTCCGAAAAGCGCGATCCCGATTTTCGCAAGCACCGGTAGCCCCCTACCACGTTTCTCCGAAGGGGCGCAATTCAGAGAGGAACGTCCACGCCGATTTATCCTGGCTGTGCAGGTACCACGCATTCTGCGCAATCGACGCGGGCTGAATGAAAAAATCATCGGGTGCGTCGGCAAAGGCCTTACGGGTCCACCTCAGATCGATGACGGCATCGATGATGATGTAAGCGACGTGCACGCCTTTGGGCCCTACCGAACGGGCGATCGATTCGGCCAGGATTCGCTGCGCGGCCTTGGTCGGGGCAAAACCAGCG
>SMWF01000070.1 GCA_004357385.1 Gammaproteobacteria bacterium
CACCTCGTCACCCGCTGCGGCGTCGATGCGCAACGCCTGGAGCGTTGCATCGAGGTGCTGCTGAAAGCGCTCCCAGTCGGAATCGTCGATGGCCAGATCCCGATGTGCCGAGCGCATGTCACGACCGTTGTAGCGAATGGGAACCCCCACTGGCCGCCCCGAGATAGGCGGTCAGCAGGTGAACTTCGCGGAGCACGCCGATGTTGCTCCGATTCGCCCAGAAACGGGACAGCTGTGGGTCGGACAATACCCGACCGAACAGTTCCCGGGCCAAGGTGGAGATGCCTCGATGGGCGCCAAGCCGGACGTACAGCGAATCGGGTTCAGGGGCGCGAATGTCCATCGCCTTCAGGCGCGATGTCAAGGTGGATGGATTCAGGCCCAGCAACGTGGCGGCGCCGGCGCGACCGGAAATTTTCCAGTGGCTCGCTTCCAGCGCCGCGATGAGGTTCTGTTGAGCGAGTTGCTCAAACTCGGTCTCGGTGAAAAATCCCCGGGCCGCGCCTTGTTCGGCCACCGGCGGTATGTGGGCGGCGAAGTACAATGCGGACTTGGGTAACGCTGACTCGAGGTCGAGTTCTTTCCCGTTTGCGAGAATGACGGCGCGTTCCAGGACGTTGACCAGTTCGCGCACGTTGCCGGGCCAGTCGTAGGCTCGCAGACGTTGGATCTGCGCGCGGCTGAGTTTCGGGCACGGCACGCTATGGGCGACGGCAAGCCTGGTCAGAAAGTGCCTGGCCAGCGGCAGGATGTCTTCGGGTCGGCTGCGCAGGGGTGGGATTTCGATGGGGAATACACAGAGCCGATAGTATGAGGTCGCGGTGGAACCGGCCGGAGCTGACTTCCTGTTCGAGGGGACGATTGGTCGCTGCGATGAAGCGTACGTCTGCGTGACGACTGCGGTCTTCACCGATTCGTTCGAAACGACGTTCCTGCAGCACGCGGAGCAGCTTGGCTTGCAGCGCCGCGGGGATTTCTCCTACCTCGTCCAGCAGCAGGGTGCCACCGGCGGCGCTCTCGATGCGTCCGACACGATCTCGATTGGCGCCCGTGAACGCGCCCCGGACGTGGCCGAACATTTCGCTCTCGAACAGGTCGTGGGGAATTGACGCACAGTTGACCGACCGTCACCAGGGGACCGGCCTGGTGCGCGCTACGGTCGTGGATCCGACGCGCGATGAGTTCCTTGCCAACGCCGGTTTCGCCGAGGATCAGGACAGTGGCTTCGGTGTTTGCAACGGCATCCGCCTGATCGAGGACCGCAGCCAGTGCGCGGCTGGTTCCAACGATGCGGTGGACGTCGTGATCTGCCATGTGTTTCCCCGGACGATGGCGCGCGAAAACTCATGAGCACTCGCGAGATCTCATTATCCGCCTTCGCGCGATGGCTGCCTAGATTCCCAGGAACCCCGGATTCCGCGGTGAGCGCAAGGTGGCACGAAGCGTGCCTCATGGCGGACGCCTATCAACAACAGGGTTTGCTCATGAAGATTCACTATCTGTGGCCGCTGTGTCTGTTTGCGCTTTCGGGCTGGGCGCAGCAGCCGGATCGCGATTTACCCGGTTCCGACACCAACCCCATCTCGTTCGGCTTCGATCAGCGCATCATCGACTTGGCGAAGGTGCACTGGAGCCCCCTCGAGATTGATGGGTTCCCGCCCGGCGCTGACGTGGCGATCCTACGCGGCAGCCTCGAGGGTGGTGCCGTGGAGGTTGTTTTTCGGCTACCCGCGGGATACCGAGTGCCGAATCACAGTCACACCAGTGCGGAGTCGTACGTCTGGATCGACGGCGCCTTTACCTACGTGCACGGGGATGGTCGGGCGGTTGATCTGAGTGGCCACAGCTACATCAGCTTGCCGGGCCGATCGATCCACGCGCTGATCTGCCATCAGCAGCCGTGTATGTTCTATGTGCGCTACGCGTCATCCTTCGATGTTCAGGTGCACCCCATGCCGGCCGTGATCAAACACTTGGACGCGCAGCCGAACCCGTAACGCGCGCGGTCGCCTACCGGATCTGAAGGAGTCGACTTATCGGTAGGCGGCCGCCTGAATCTCGTAGAGTTCCGAATACTGGCCGCGTCGAGCCATGAGGTCCTCGTGGCTGCCCACCTCGACCACCTTCGCGCCATCGAGAACCACGATCAGATCCGCCATGCGCACGGTGCTGAACCGGTGCGAGACCAGCAGGGTGATCCGTCCGTCGGGGCTTACCGCCGCGCGACCGCCACGGGCGGCGGCGGCATAACGCCCGAACAGGGCGTGTTCGGTTTCGGCGTCGAGTGCCGCGGTGGGCTCGTCCAGCAGCAGCAGCAGTGGATGATCGCGCATGAAGCCGCGCGCCAGCGACAGCTTCTGCCATTCACCGAAGCTGACTTCAACGCCCTGGGGCCAGGTGGGGCCGAGCTGGGTTTCGAGCCCCGCGACCAACCGCTCGACCATATCGTTGGCGCCGGCGCGGTCGACTGCCGTGACCACGGCGGGCGCATCGTCCAGGCGTGGTACGTCGCCCAAGCCGACGGTATGTTGGGCTTGAAACTCGAAGCGGAAGAAATCCTGGAACGCGCCGGCGAGGCGGGTTCGCCAGTCGTCCGGGGGCATTCGCGCAAGGTCGACGCCGTCGATCAGGATGCGGCCTGCCCCGGGTTCGTACAACCGGCACAGCAGTTTCACCAACGTGGTTTTGCCTGCACCATTCTCGCCGACTATGGCGACCACCGCGCCCGCCGGTAATTCGAGGTTCACGTCATCCAGCACGTTGCGCTCGGTGCCGGGATAGGCAAAGCAGACATGCTCGAAACGTATGCCCTGCTCGAGCACGGCCGGCACCTCGGCATCGGTATGTTCGATGAGCGACGCCGCATAGTCTTCCAGCCAAGCCATGCGTCGGGATCCATCCATCCAGATGCCGCGCAAAAATCCGATCTCCCCGACGGTGGCCCCGATGTACGCGGACAACCGTGCCCCAGCCGCCAGCACCAGCAGGACTTCGCCTGGAGACCCCTGGATACCATAGGCGACGAACACCACGGCGCCGACGTACCCGCCGCTGAATATGGTCCACGCCAGGGTGTGCCAGATCGCACTGCCCCAGCGCGCGGAGGCGACCCCGGCGTACCAGCGCTCCCAGGCGGCCCGCCGTTCCCGGACGAGGCGCTCGCCAATGCCGGTGACGCGGACTTCCTTGCCCGGCGGCGCGGTGGTGGCGACGTCGAACAAATGCCGGGCCAGTCGATTTGCGGGGGCGCCGCGCTCCTCCGCGGCTCGTTCCACCGCGGGCCGCCACGCGGATGTGAGAACGGTGGGTAGCGCGAAGGCTGCAAGCAGCGCCAGCGCGGGGTGAATGGAGACGAGCAGGACCAGGGTAATGCCCAGACGCAGGATCCAACCGGCGGTGGAAAACAGCGACATGTACATGTGGTCCAGCACGAACACCTGATCGCGCAGCACCGCGAGGCGGTCGAGAAACTCCGGCCGCTCGTGATGCGCCACGGTGGCAACCGTTGCCTGCAGCTGCGCCACATGCGACTCCAGCGCAATGGTCACCATGTCCCGGAACCGGCGCTGGGTACGATCGCTGACCACGCGAAGCGCCCAGGTGAGCGTCGCGGACACGCCCAGTCCCAACGCGGCGGTGATCACCAACGCGCGGTCGTCCTCCAGCAGCCCGTCGGCGAGGAACTTCAGCCATAACGCAAGCAGCGCATCCGGCACGGCGGCCAGCAGCGACAGCACGAAGGCGACCGTCAGCAGTTTGGGTTCCGCCTCGTAGCCGCGCTTCAGCGCGCGCCACATGGCGGGTAGTGCGGGCGGCAGATCGTCAACTGAGGACATCGTAGTCCATGCCTTCGGAACCTTCGGAACCTTCGGAACCTTCGGGGCCTTCCGCGTCTTGCGCGAATCGCGAAGCCTGCAGCTCGAACATGGTGTGGTAGCGGCCTTTGGCGGCCATCAATTCCTGATGACTGCCCAGTTCCACCACCCGCCCCTGTTCCAGTACGCAGATCCGGTCGGCGTGCCGGACCGTGGAAAATCGATGCGAGATCAGAATCGTGGTGACGTCGCGCGTAGCGGTGAGGATGCGATCGAAGATCTCCGCTTCGCCGCGCACGTCGAGTTGCGCGGTGGGTTCGTCCAGCAGTACCAGACCGGCGCCGCACTGCACCGCGCACAATGCCCGGGCCAGCGCAATGCGCTGCCACTGCCCACCGGACAGGTCAGTCCCGCCAGCGTAACCGCGCGCCAGAATCGTATCGAGGTCGGCAAGCCCGGTCGCGCCGGCCTGCTCCAGGGCGCTGAGAATGACCTCATCGGGTGCCCCGGCGGGTGCAACGTTGTCGCGCAGGGACAGCTCGAAACGCACGAAGTCCTGAAACACTGCGGCAATCCGGTTGCGCCACGCCTCGAGATCCAGACTGCGCAGGTCGATGCCGTCAATTTCGATGCTGCCTTCAGTTGGATCGTAGAGTCGGCAGAGCAGTTTCGCGAGGGTGGTTTTACCGGCCCCGTTCTTACCCACGATCGCCAGCGACGAGCCCGCGGGAATCGTCAAATCGAACCCCTGCAGTACCGGTTCTTCGGTGTCAGGAGTGCTGGGATAGGCGAAGCGGACGTTCCGAAAACGCACCTCCCGGGCAGGTAGCTGCGCCGCCGGGGCATCGCCAATCACCAGGGCGCCCGAGCGGCGCATTGCATCCTGCAGTCGCAGCACCGCCGCCGCAGGTGCCGCGGCGCCGTCCAGCGCCCAGGACAAACCCCCGAAGGCAATCATGCTGGTCGACACGGCGGCACTGGCGAAGGTCACCATCCGATCCAGCCCCAGGGTACCGTCGGCGGCGGCCAGGGCCAGCGACGCGAACACCACGAGGTTGGCGAACAGGACCAACAGCAGGCTCCAGAGCACCGGGCGCTGGCGCAGCCGCGTGGCTTCCCAGCGCAACTCGAACAGGTGCCGCCGGTAGCCGCGAAACCGCTCCACCGTCCAGGTGGCCAGCCCGAACAGACGCAGTTCTTTGGCGGCGGGTGGGTCTACCGCCAGCCGATACGCGTAGTCGGCATGGCGTTGCGCTTCGCGTACCTCGTCGGTCTCCCGGTCTTTCCAGACGCCGCTTTCGCGCAGCAGCCAGTGGGTTCCAAGCCAGGCGCCGGCCAGTAGCAGCGGCGCCCACCAGGCATAGGCCGCGAGCACCGCTGCGGAAGCCAGACCCGCCACCATTTCAACCAGCCCGGACGCGATGAAGTCCATCGACGTGCTCAATGGTGGTCCGCTGATGCCCAGGTCGAAGTCTCGGGACATCGTAAGGTCGTTGGTTAGTTCAGGGTTCTCCAGGTGTCCCATGCCGGGTGGTTCGACGCAGGCCATGGTCAGGCGGTCATAGAGGTAAGCCGCGGTACGGCTGCCGAGGTTGGCGCCCACCGCCAGATGGGCCGGGCCGAGCACCTGCATCAGCACGAACACCGTGCCGACCAGTCCAAGCGCCCCGGCCAGCGGCTCGCCGCGTTGCACGGCGCCCACCAGCAGACCCATCGCAATCGCGAACAGTGCCGGCAACAGGCCGCGCATCAGCAGCAACGTCCACCAGGACGCGGCCAACACCGGATCGGCCTCAGGGAGTGCTTTGATGAACGTCCACTCGTTGCGCGCCTGCAGTCGCTCGAGCACCGCGATCACCACACCTCTCCTTCGGCCCAGGACTTGATCAGATGGTGGGCGATGGCGATGGGTCCGGGCAGCCTGAAGGTTTCCTGGGTTTCCTGGGCACGGCCCAGCGCAGCGCGCACCTCGTTGCGTGCGAACCAGCGCACGGCGTGCATCTCTTGCGCATCGATCGTAATTTCGCTGCTCAGTGCCTTGCCATGACAGCCGATCATCAGAGACGAGGGGAAGGGCCAGGGTTGGGACGAGTGATAGCGCACCTCGCCTACCCGAACACCGGCCTCCTCGCGGATCTCACGGCGCACCGCTTCCTCGATCGATTCGCCCTGATCGATGAATCCCGCCAGGGCCGAAAACATACCGATCTTCACCAGTGGTCCATGGGATTGGCCGAGCAGGCAGCGATCGCCATCTTCGATCACCATGATCGCAACGGGGTCGGTACGCGGGAAATGCTGGGCGTTGCATTGCGGGCAGGTGCGCAGATGCCCGCCTTTATCCTGCACGGTCTGGGTACCGCACGTGCTGCAGAACCTGTGGCTCTTGTGCCAGCCGATCTGGGCGCGGGCCTGGGCGAGTATTCCAGTTTCCGCGCCATCGGCTAGTCCCATGCCGGCGCCGCGTGATTCCTCGAAACTGACCGCCTCGGGCAAGTTGAGTTCGACGCTGGGGTCACCGATCTCGGAGATGTCGATGGCGAAATGCGCGACGCCATCCCGGATGCCGAGCAACACCGGCGGCAGGCTGATGTCGAGTCGTTCGACGTCGGTGTAACTCAGCCAGCGCAAGCGCAGCGAATCCCCGCTTTCCAGCAGCACGTTCAACTGCCAGAACGGCAGGTAGCGGCTGGAGGGATCGCAGGCCGCGGCCGCCAACCAGTCCGGGTCGCGGCGCTTCGCATCGGCGCGATCCAGCGGATTCCCGGCGAATACGTGGGTGAAACTCATCCGGGTTCCTTAGCGGTCAGATTAACTGCCGGGTTGCGATCGGCGGGCGGCATTGACGACCAGTCTTTCACGTCCTCGTACCGCGATGAACGACCGAACGAAATGTACCAGAACTCGGCGGGCACGAATGTCGGGTCCTCGGGAATGTATATCTGTTCGAGCGTGGTGCCGGTCAGCAGAAACATCGCCAGGGTCGCCTGGGTGAGTCCCCAGAACACGCGGTCGTAGCACGGATCGCGCGACACGCTGGACAACACGAGGGCCTCCCGGTTTTCGAGTGACGCGCTCTCCTGCCATGCCAGCAGAGCCGGATTCCCGGCGGGTTGTGTGCCAGGTTGTTCGTGGGGCAGCGGATCGATACGTTGCGCGATGTGTTTCAACGCCCGGGAATAGCCCATCCGGTCGCCGAAGAATTCGATCGCCCGCGCATCGCTGGCTTCCTGGAAGCCGCGGCCTAAGTGTTCCGTCAGGCCCGCAACCCAGGGGATAGGCCAGTAGAGGGCCGCGACCAGCCGTCCTGTAACGAGCCACAGCCAGTGGCGGTGTTTGATGTGGCAGAGTTCGTGGACCAGAATCGCATCCTGTACGGCCGCCGGCCAGCGGGCGGCGCTGCGCGGTAGTCCGATCACGGGTTTCAAGGAGCCTCGTGTCCAGGGCTGTTCGGAGTTTCCGAGGCAAACGGCGACCGGTTGTGAGATACGGACCCGCTGCCGCCAGAAATCGAGCCGGCTGGCAAGCTTCTCGTCGGCGGCCGGAAAGTCGGCGACCTGCCCGGCCGAACGACGCAGCCGGGCGACCTCGCTTGCGCCGCGCGCGAACAGGCCGATACCCCAGACTCCCAACAGCGACCACCAGAGCAACGAGGGTGGGCCAGCGATCTCGGGCAGTTCTTCGACGACCACCACGAACCGCAGCCCCAATACGTAATAGACGAGCAGGGGGATGAACACCAGCGCCACGAGAACAGCTTTGCGATAGGCGATTGCAAGCCCGGAGAAGTGTGCCGGCAGGCGGCGCTCCACGTAGCACAACCGCCGGCCAGCACCGCGCCGCTGAGCACGGCGCGGCTCGCATCCGGTAGACTGTCGAGGACCCCGACGATTGTGATCAGGAAATCAAACATTCCCCTGCGAACACCCTCCCTGGCGCGTTCCTCTGGCGTATCGGACGCGTGTGGCGCCTCTGCCGACTCTGATGAAATGGTTGGCAGGACGTTGAGTGTATCGAAACGTGGCACATGAGTAAGCCGTCCGCGCAGCGCCTGCTTGACGATCTGCTGGGCATCATCTATTTACGCCGGTCGCCCGAGCGGCTGGTGTACTCGCGCGGTGTGTTGATTGCCGCACTGGTGCTGGCGGTGGTCGCCGCGTTTGCTGCACACGTGCTGTTTCTGGGGTTGTCGCTGCCGTTCGCGCTGCTGAAGATCGTCTGCGAACTCGGCATCTTCGTGGTCGCGCTGAACCAGACGGCGCGGACCAGTGCGGTGCACTTCCGGGTGCTGAAGATGGCGCTTGCCCTGTTGCTGATCAGCGCGCTGGGCGATGCCGTACTGGTGAGCTTGAGCTTCCTGCCCTTGCAGCCACCGCGCCAGGTTGTGGCCATGCTGGTGCTCGGCTCGCAGATTTTCGGCGGCGTGAACTGTGTGCAGTTCGGACTTTCGGTGACCTGGTTGCGGGCCGCTGCCTTTGCCGGGGCGTACATCGTCGCCGCGCTGCTGTTCTATCAGCTGGCGAGTTCGCTGATGGCCGGGTTTCTCTAGCGCCGGGTCTAAGGCGTCAAGCCCGTACCAATCCCTTCTGCAGGCGTAACACCTTGCCGTCTCGGCGGGTACTGTCGAAGCGGCCGTCGCGCACCACAACCTGTCCGTTCAGCACCACCGTCTCGATCCCCGACGGCGAGCGATCCGGTGCCTTACGGGTCGTGTTATCGCCGATGGTGTCCGGATCGAACAGCACGAGGTCGGCCGCCAGGCCTTCACGAATAAAGCCGCGGTCGGCGATGTTCATGCGCTGCGCCGACATGCCCGTCATGCGATGGATCGCCTCGCTCAGTGACAGCAGGCCGAGTTCACGCACGTAGCGTCCGAGAATGCGTGGGAAGGTTCCGTAGGAAGCCGGGTTGTCGAAGCCCTGACCGGTGAGGATGGTATCCGTCTCGAAGCAGGTGCGGGGATGCTTCAGTACTTTGCGCAGGCTCGCTTCCTCGTCGTCCCGCCCCGAGTAGTTCCAGTTGATGATCCGCGCACGCGGTCCAAGCTCGCGCAGCAGATCGAGGTAGGTATCGGTGGGATCCGTACCGCGGGCGGTCGCGACTTCGGCGATGGTAAGCCCTTCGTAGCGCGCCAGGGCGCGATCCGGCACCCACATGATCTGGGTGTCGTCCCAGCACATGCCGAAGTTCGCCTGGTTGCGCTCCAGGCTTCGCTTCGCCTTGCCGCGCAGTTCTGGATCACTGACGGCTTTATCGAGCTGCGTCAGTGCCCAGGCGGGCATGAACACCGCCAGGGTGGTGTTGCCGCCGACGTACGGAAAGGCGTCGCAGGCGATGTCTGCGTCCTGTTCCGCCAGGCGTTCGAGATGTTCGAGCACGCGATCGGTGCTGGACCAGCTTTCGTCGCCGACGAAGATCAGGTGCGAATGCTGAACCTTGACGCCGTGCGCCCGGTGGATGGCGGCAGTTTCGTCCAGTGCGCGAATATTCGACGGGGTCTGGTCCGGATCGTCACGACGCGCCAACGCGACGTAGCTGCGCGCATGGGAGGTATAGATACCGCCACGTTCGGCTAATGGCGCAGTCACGCCGATCAGCTCTTCAGTATCGGCGAATACACCGGGGGCGTAACCCAGGCCGGTTGAAAAGCCGATGGCGCCACCATCGAGGGCGCCGCGCACCTGATCCGCCATGGCCGCGACCTCTTCGTCGGTTGCCCGTTCGGACGCGCCGCCCATGACGCCGGTTCGGATGGTCCCGTGGCCGACCAGTTGGGCCAGATTCAGGGCCACACCGTTGCGTTCCAGCAGGTCGAGAAAGGTGGCCATGTCGGTCCACGCGTAGTCGAGCGCCTGGTCATGCAGCATGCGCCCGACTGCCTTCACCCGGCCTTCGTTGCCGGGCACGATCGGTGCCGGCGAAGCCCCGCAGTTGCCGCCCACCAGGGTCGTGATGCCTTGCTCCAGCAAAGGTGCCAGTACCTCGCCGTGATGGGGTTGTGGCAACACCCAGTCGGAGTGGGAGTGCATGTCGATGAAACCGGGCGCGGCGGCAAGCCCGTCGGCATCAATGGTTGCGGCCGCCTCGGCATCGGTGAGGTCGCCGATCGCCTCGATCTGTCCGCCGCCGATGCCGAGGTCCGTGGTGAACGGTTCAGCACCGCTGCCGTCGTAGACGCATGCGTTGCGAATGATCAGATCCATGCGGCGTTCTCCCATTGACCCAGGCCGTGGAGAACCCCTAGCGTACTCGATCGCCAGGTACGTTGCGGTATGCTTGCCGACACAGCGAGAGAGGGAAGCTACCCATGTTGGATCTGGTGATCAGAAATGCTCGGATTGTCGATGGCACCGGCGGGCCGGCGTTCGAGGGTGACGTCGGTATCAAGGACGGACGCATCGAGCATGTCCGCGGTCATGGCAGCCCGGAGGTTGCCGGTCGGGCGAAGCAGACGATCGATGCGCAAGGGCACCTGTTGACGCCCGGGTTCGTCGACATTCACACGCACTTCGATGGTCAGGTCTGCTGGGACAAAGAAGTTACGCCGAGCTGTTGGCATGGCGTCACGACGGTGGTCATGGGAAATTGCGGCGTGGGCTTCGCCCCGGTCCGGCCGGGGTCACAAGACGCGCTGATCAAACTGATGGAGAGTGTCGAAGACATTCCGGGTTCTGCATTGCACGAAGGAATCGCCTGGAACTGGGAGAGCTTCGCCGAGTATCTCGACGCGATCGATACGCCGTACGCGATGGACATCGGCACCCAGGTGCCGCACGTCGCGCTGCGCCACTACGTGATGGGGGAGCGCTGCTACGAGGCCGCGACGGCCGAGGACATGCAGGCCATGGCGGCGTTGACTGAAGACGCGCTCAAGGCTGGAGCACTCGGGTTTTCGACCTCGCGCTTCTACGGACATCTCGACTCGGCGGGCAACTTGATTCCGGGCACCCATGCCAGCGCGGAAGAAATGAAGACCATCGCCGGGGCATTCAAAGCCGTCGATCACGGCACTATCGAGATCATCTCCGACCACCTGCAGGATGACGCCGAGATCGCCTGGATCGAGGCCATCATGCGCGACACCGGACGGACCATCACCACGCTCACCACTGCCGGACCGACGCGGGTCTGGGCGGAAAGCGAACGCCTGGCGGCCGAGGGGTTGCAATGGCGGCCCCAGGTCGGCGCGCGACCCGCATCCATCCTGATGAGCCTGGAAGGCACCATCAACCCGATGAAGATCTATCCGGCCTACCGCGAGATCATGAATCGGCCGATTGCGGAACAGATCGCAAGCCTGCGGGATCCGGCGTTTCGCGAACGGGTCAAGACCGAGGAACCCATCGTCTATCGAAACGCCGACGCCCAGCGCTTCGTCACCGATTTCGCACACATGTACCGTTTAGACAACATGTCCTACGAGCCGAGCTCGGCGGTGGACAGCGTCGCCGGGATTGCGCAACGCGAGGGTCGTCATCATCTCGACGTGCTGATGGACACGATGGCGGATGAAATCCCGCTGTTGTTCTTTTTCGGCCGCTACGAAGACAACCTGGATGAGCAGAAGGCGGCCATCGAGCACCCGCAGAGCGTGTTCGGCCTGTCCGACGGCGGCGCCCACGTCGGCGTGCTGTGCGATGCAAGCGTCCCGACCTACATGCTCACCTATTTCGCCCGGGATCGGAAACGCGGCGCAACCATGCCGCTGGAATTCGTGATCTACAAGATGACCCGCGATACCGCCGAAGTGTATGGATTGGATGATCGCGGCGTGATTGCGCCCGGCTACCGGGCGGATCTGAACCTGATCGATTTCGATGCGCTCACGCTCGGCCGGCCCGAGATGGTCTATGACCTGCCGGCCGGTGGTAAGCGGCTGATTCAGAAGGCCGACGGTTACCTGTTGACGCTCTGCAACGGTGAGGTCACCTATCGTGACGGTCAACACACGGGTGCGAAGCCGGGCCGACTGATCCGTGGTGGAGCAACGAAAGCGCGCCCCGGGTCGTCGTCATAGGCGACCCCGACACTGCCTTCCGCCACGCGGTTGGCATGGGAGTTGGACGCAATCGACATGGCGCGACGCATTCCCAGCGGTTTCGATCCTGCCATCGGCAAGGATCCGGCCGAGGATTACATCGGGCCTTTCTATCTGAATGTCACCGGCGGTGTTCCGGTCGCCGGACTGCTGGTCGAGGACCACCACTGCAACTCGATGGGGACGGTTCACGGCGGCGTGCTGATGGTCTTTGCCGACTTCGCGTTCTGCGCGATCGGCCTGATCGGCAGCGAGGACGATCACATCATGACGGTCTCGATGACCACGGAGTTCATCCGCGGGGCACCCTGTGGCGTATGGCTCGAAAGCCGGGCCCAGCTTACCCGGCGCACCCGTTCGCTGGTGTTTCTTCAGGGGCAGATCTGCCACGAGGACGAGGTGTTGCTCAACTACAGTGGCGTAGGCAAGCGCATTGTCGACTGAGCACGCGGAACGTTCGCTGTGCCTCATAGTGCGTAGCGGCACCGATTCGGCCACGATGTGACGGCGGGGCTCCCCGGCGGTCGGAGCGCCCCGCCCGTGATCAGGTGGCGTCGCTGGGCGGCGGTGGCTCGATTGAAATGGACACGGCTTTGGTAAGGCGCGTGGTGACGTGGTCACCGACCTCGATCAATTTCAAGGCCTCCGTGTCCTGCACGTCGATGGTTCGGGGGACCCCATCGCTGTCGATCAACGTGGCCCGGTTGTTCTCGCGGTCGATCGAGCCCACCGTAAAGGTTGCCTGAACGGACTCCACGGCACCGATGCCAGGCTTTTCGCCTTCTTCCGCACGTCCCATCGCCACCACGGCGCCTTCTAGCTGTTCAGTTCCGCCCGGAGTAACCTCGATCCGCAGCCGCTCGATGTACTCGACCACCAGCCGATCTCTGGGTTTGATCTGATCGAAATTTCTTACTTCAGGACCCGCCGTGATCGAAAAGCGCCGCATACCGGCACCGATCAGCTTGATCTCGCGAGTTTCAGCGTTCACCGACTCGACGATTGCCGAGTGCTTAACGACGCCGGTAATGGTTTTGACCGGCTTTTCTACCGTTTGCTGCGCGTTTGCAGTGGCGGGTGACAGCACCGCGGCGAATGTGGTGAGCGCGGCGAGCGTTGCCAGTGCAGCGAGCGTTGCGATTGGGCGCATGTGCAGAACCTCCATGTGTTAAGGATAGTGAGTGTCCAGGGCTGACGAGTTTTTTCAGCGGGGCGCGATGATACCCTGTTCGCCCGACCAACGACATGGAATGAATATGGCGGCAGTAAACTCGGCTGGCGTCGACATCCACTACGACGTGTATGCGGATGGCGACCGGCCATGGTTGGTGTTTGCGCATGGTGCGGGCGGAAACGCAGCCTGCTGGTGGCAGCAGATTCCGTATTTTTATCGGAACTACAATCTGGTCACCTTCGATCACCGCGGCTTCGGACGCAGCCGCTGTTCGCTCGAGCAGTTCCGCGAGGCGTGCAACGTTGCCGACCTGGAAGCGATTCTGGCGGCGGTCGGGATCGATCGCGCGGCGCTGGTCTGTCAATCCATGGGCGGCTGGACCGGCTTGCGATTTGCGCTCGACCACCCGCAACGGGTGACGGCGTTGGTGATGAGCCATACCTACGGCGGGATCCGTGCGGAAGCCATTGATGGCGCGCGGGACGCGACGGCAGAGCGCGGCTTCCCCTCCGAACCCTTCGGTCACTGGGCGGTGGCGCTCGACCTGCCCGAACGCAATCCAGCGCTGGCGCATCTGTATCGCACCATCGGTGCCTTCAACGTCGACTTCAACGCCTTTGGCGGGGTGCAGGCGTTTCGCGATCTCGACCTTGGTGTCGACCCGGAAGAACTCACGGGCTACGGCGTGCCGACCTTGTTCGTCACGGCCGACCACGACGTCGTGATACTGCCCGCCGCAATCGAGGCCGCACACGCGCTGACGCCGGGCTCGGAGTTGATCAATCTGGGCGACTCAGGTCACTCGTCGTACTTCGAGATCCCCGAAGTCTTCAATTCGACGGTGGCTCAGTTTCTGGCCCGGCACTGTACGTGACGTTGGCGTCTTTGAGCGGGGGTTGTCGAAACATCGACTTCGAGCGCCACAGGCCGACCGCCAGCACGATCAGCGCGCTCAACGCGACCCCACTCATGATCAGTCCCAGCGCCCCTGCCTGATCCGAGCCGTACAGCACGCTCCAGACAATCATCCCGAACACGATCTGGGCAACGTACAGCGAGGCCCAGGGCCACATCCAGGAACGCATCCGATAGAAACCGAAGGTGCCGGCACCGTAGATCGCCCAGTGCAGGGGTTCGGTGGCCTTCGCGGCCCAACCGGTCAGCATGTAGCCGAACCAGACCTCCTGATCGTCGGCGACGAGCTTGAAGAACATGTCGAAGGGCATATAGATGAAGGCCATGTAGGCGCAGAACAGCATCGTGGCGTTCATCCACCAGGGACGCCCGACGAACAGGCCGCGCAGGCGTGCCGAGCGACTCCCCAGGGTGGTTTGGGTGCTCGATTCCATGGCTGGGGTCCTTCTGCTGCCTGAGACCAGCCAACATGACACAGCCGTTCGGCCAGGGAAAGTTCTGTATCTTGATCAACTTTTGCCTTGGCCCGAGCGGGGTTTGTCTGACACAATGCGCGCCCATGGAAGACGGTGCGCTGGCGAGTCGAACTTCGTGGTCCGAGGGGCCTGATTTGCCGCATGCCGGAAGGATCGACGATCACGGTCCTCGCAGGTAAAACTAAGGGTTGAGAGTTGATGACGGAGGTTTCCGGTGGGTCGTACCTGCCGGCAGATGCTTCCGCAGCTAGGGGATAGGTAGGTATGGCTTTTGCGCTGGCGCTGCTTCTGCTGGTTATCGGTTCGGTGGCGTTTCACCTGTGGAGCCCCTGGTATCTGACGCCGCTGGCGTCGAACTGGGGCTTGATCGACGCCACGATCGACCTCACCTTCTGGGTCACGGGTTTTGTCTTCGTCGCGGTGAACCTGTTCATGGTTTGGTGCGTGATCCGGTACCGATACGACAAGAATCGGCGTGCCGAATATCAGCCCGAGAACAAAAAACTCGAGTGGTGGTTGACCGGACTCACCTCTCTGGGTGTTGCCGCCATGCTGGCCCCCGGCCTGTTCGTCTGGGGCGCGTTCGTCACGGTTCCCGACGATGCGCACGAATTTGAAGCCATTGGCCAGCAATGGCACTGGAGCTACCGCTTCCCGGGTGAAGATGGCACCTTCGGCACGGTCGCGTCCCGCTTCATCAGTGATGCCAATCCGTTCGGTATGAACCCCGAGGATCCGAACGGTCAGGATGACGTTCTGGTGGCGAATTCGGAAGTCCACCTGCCCATCGATCAACCCGTGAAAGCCAATTTGCGCGCGAAAGACGTTCTGCACAACTTCGCGGTAGCCCAGTTCCGCGTGAAGATGGACCTGGTCCCGGGCCACGTGACCTATCTGTGGTTCACGCCGACCAAACTCGGCGAGTACGAAGTGTTGTGCGAAGAACTCTGCGGCATTGGCCATCACACCATGCGCGGCATGGTGGTGATTGATACCCAGGAGGACTTCGACACCTGGCTGGCACAACAGCCCACCTATGCGGATATCCTGGCGCGCATCCCGGGAGATGCCGTTGCGGGCCAGGCGGTCTATGCGGTCTGTAGTGCTTGTCACGGCGCCCAGGGCGAGGGCAACCCCATCCTGAATTCACCGAAGACTGCGGGTCAGGAACCCTGGTATCTGCGCCGGCAACTCGCCTATTTCAAGAACGGCACCCGCGGCGCGCACCCGGAAGACATCTACGGCCGGCAGATGGCACCCATGGCCGCCACGCTGGTTGACGATGCAGCGGTCGAGAATGTCATTGCGTACATTCAGACGCTGCCCGATACGCCCGCGCAGGCGACCATCGTCGGCGACCTCGACAACGGCGAGCGGCTTTGGAGAACCTGCGGTGCCTGTCATGGCGTCAACGGTCAGGGCATCCAGGCGTTGAACGCACCGCGTCTGGCGGGCGTCAACGATTGGTACCTGGCAACCCAGCTGAGGAATTTCAAGACCGGTGTGCGCGGCGCGCATTCCGGGGATGCCTACGGCATCCAGATGCGTCTGATGGCGAATGTCCTGAAGACTGACCAGGCGGTCGACGATGTGGTCGCCTACATCAACACGTTGCCCGGCCCCGCGGTGACCGAACAGCAATTGAGCCTGAACACGAGGATTGACTGATGGTGCAAGCTGCCCATGACGCGACTTCCTTCGTCGCACCCCTCGAGGTAGAGGAAGAAGAGCTTTACCACGCGAAAACCTTTATCGGCAAGTACATCTGGAGCCAGGATGCCAAGGTGATCGCGATCCAATATGCCGTTACGGCCATCGCGATCGGCCTCGTGGCGTTGGTGCTGTCGGTGATCATGCGCCTGCAGCTTGGTTTCCCGGACACCTTCGACTTCATCACGCCGAGCAATTACCTGCAGTTCGTGACGATGCACGGCATGATCATGGTGATCTACCTGCTCACGGCGCTGTTCCTCGGGGGTTTTGGCAACTATCTGATCCCGCTGATGTGTGGCGCCCGGGACATGGTGTTTCCCTATGTGAACATGGTCAGCTACTGGGTCTATCTGGCGGCGGTACTGCTTCTGGTCGCCAGCTTCTTCGTCCCCGGAGGGCCAACCGGTGCGGGCTGGACGTTGTATCCACCCCAGGCGATCAGCCCCGGGACACCGGGAGCCGACGCCGGCATCATCATGATGCTGGTCTCACTGGCGCTGTTCATCGTCGGCTTCACGATGGGTGGCCTGAACTATGTGGTCACGGTGCTCCAGGCGCGCACCCGCGGCATGACCCTGATGCGCTTGCCATTGACGATCTGGGGCATCTTCATGGCGACGGTGCTGGCCCTGCTGGCATTCCCGGCGCTGTTCGTGAGCGCGATCATGATGACGCTCGACCGGTTGCTGGGCACCAGCTTCTTCATGCCGGCGATGGTCTCCATGGGCGAGCAGACCGCGTACGACGGCGGTAGCCCCATTCTGTTCCAGCATCTGTTCTGGTTCTTCGGCCACCCCGAGGTGTATATCGTGGCCCTGCCGGCGTTCGGAATCGTCTCGGATCTGTTGGCCACCCACGCCCGCAAGTGCATCTTCGGTTACCGCATGATGGTCTGGGCGATCGTGGCAATCGGCGCCTTGAGCTTCGTCGTCTGGGCGCACCACATGTACGTCAGCGGCATGAATCCCTACTTCGGATTCTTCTTTGCGACCACCACTCTGATCATCGCGGTGCCGACGGCCATCAAGGTTTACAACTGGGTCCTGACGCTGTGGCGTGGCAACATCCGCCTGACGGTGCCGATGCTGTTCGCGATTGGCTTCATCTTCACGTTCATCAACGGCGGCCTGACGGGTTTGTTCCTGGGTAACGTGACCGTCGACCTGCCGCTGTCGGATACCTACTTCGTGGTCGCGCACTTTCACATGGTGATGGCGGTGTCGCCGATCCTGGTGGTGTTTGGTGCCATCTATCACTGGTACCCGAAGATCACCGGCAGGATGTTGAACGACACCCTGGGCAAGGCGCATTTCTGGATTACCTTCATTGGCACCTACACCATCTACTACCCGATGCACTATCTCGGCTTCGAAGGCCTGCCGCGGCGCTACTACGCCTACGGCGACACGGCCTTCATGTCGGATTCCGCCCAGGCGCTGAACTCCTTCATCACCGTTGCGGCCTGCATCGTGGCGGTGGCGCAGATCCTGTTCATCTGGAACCTCATATCCAGCCTGCGCAACGGCAAACCGTCCGGCCCGAATCCCTGGGAAGCCACCACCCTCGAATGGCAGACGCCGGATACGCCACCCAAACACGGCAACTTTGGTGAGAATCTGCCGCTCGTGTATCGCTGGGCGTACGACTACAGCGTGCCAGGCGCGGTGGAGGACTTCATTCCACAGAACGTACCGCCCGAGGACGTACCGACCGCTCGAACGGACGATCCCACCGCCGCGCCTGCAGAAGGACAGCCTGCGTGAGCGTCACGCTGGTATTCATGGCGGTGCTGATGGGCATGGTGGCCTTCTGGCTGCTCAGGCATACCATCAATGTACGACCCTGGGCGGCGGAATCGCGCGGCAATCTGATCAACTCCAACATCCAGCTGCCCGCGACGAAGATAGCGCTGGGCGTGTTCATGGCGGTGGTGGCTTCGCTGTTTTCCCTGTTCATCAGTGCCTACTCCATTCGCATGTCGCTCGCCGACTGGCGGCCCATGCCGGAACCGGATCTGCTCTGGGTGAACACCGGCATTCTGGTGCTTGCCAGCGTTGCTCTGCAGTGGGCTTGGAATGCGGCGAACAAGGGGCGGATGGAGATCGTCAAGCGGGCGATGTCCATCGCGGGCGCGCTGACCGTGGCGTTCGTGCTGGGTCAGTACCTGGCGTGGGAACAGCTGATCGCCACCGGCTATTTCATGACCGCGAACCCGGCCAATGCGTTCTTCTTCCTGTTGACCGGACTGCACGCGCTGCATCTGTTTGGCGGGCTGGTCGCGTGGTACAGAACCAGCGCGAGGCTGTGGCGTGGCGTCGGGGAAACCGCGGAGATCGCAAAGATACGTCTGAACGTCGAGCTCTGTGCCGTGTACTGGCACTTTCTGCTCGTCATCTGGTTAATTCTGTTCAGCTTGATGCTGAACACATAGTTTAGGGAAAAGACGCATGGCGGAATCGATGGCTCTCGAGCCAGGTCTGAAGGGGATTGCCTCCGACTGGGGCTCGGACCAGCGGGCGTTCAAGAACGTCCCCTGGGGCAAGGCGATGATGTGGATCTTCCTGCTCAGCGATACGTTCATCTTCTCCTGCTTCCTGATCTCCTACATGACCGTGCGCATGTCGACCACGGTGGACTGGCCTGTTCCCAGCGAAGTGTTCGCACTGAGCTTTGGCGGTGAGCCGATTCCGCTCATTCTCATTGCGATCATGACGTTCATCCTGATCAGCAGCAGCGGCACCATGGCCATGGCGGTGAAGTTCGGCTACGAAAAGAACAAGACGATGACCTTCTGGTTGATCGTGGTGACCGCGATGTTCGGGGCCAGCTTCGTTGGGATGCAGGCGTTCGAATGGACCAAGCTGATCGTCGAGGAAGGGGTGCGGCCCTGGGGCAACCCGATGGGTGCGCCTCAGTTCGGTGCGGCGTTCTTCATGATCACGGGGTTCCACGGCTTCCACGTGACGATCGGGGTGATTTTCCTGCTCATCACGGCCTTCAAGGTGCGTCGCGGCGATCTGGACAATGAGCGTCCTGGCTTCATGACCGGACGTAAGGGGCGTTACGAAATCGTCGAGACCATGGGCCTGTACTGGCACTTCGTCGACCTGGTCTGGGTGTTCATTTTCGCATTCTTCTATCTCTGGTGAGGTGCCGACATGGCTCACGTTGAAGGTCAACAACATCCCATTGCCATCTACTTCTGGATCTGGGGTCTGTTGTTCGTTCTCAGCACGTTCTCGTACATGGTGGACTATCTCGATTTTCAGGGGTTGCTGCGCTGGACGCTGATCATCGCGTTCATGCTGGCGAAGGCCGGACTGATCGTCGCGGTGTTCATGCACATGATGTGGGAGCGAATGGCGATCATGTGCGCGATTCTGATACCGCCCATGGTGATTATTCTGCTGACGCTGCTCATGGCGGCCGAAGCGAACTACGTGTTCTTCACGCGCCTGTTCTTTTTCGGCGCCGCACCTGAAATGGCGCCGGTTCTGCACCACTGACGCGTACGCATCGTCACGTAAAAGGACTCATCGACGATACACCTACACCCTGGTGACCCTCAGTGGCCAATCAGGGCATCGTTTCCCCGAAAAAGCGGGTCAGTTTGCGCTGCCAGGCAACCAGCCAGTGGGGGGCCGCAGGTCCTGTGCCGGCCAGTTCCGCCCCGGGATGCTTCGTCACGATCCGCTCGAGTGCCGCTTCTTGAGCCGGCTCCAGATCCACGAAGAACACGTGCCTGCCTTGAGTCAATGCCTGTTCGAACTGCTGGAAGTGAAAGTTGGGGCGCTGGATCCCGACGAACCCGCCTTCCCAGGTGGAAAAGCCGAGCACGATGATCGCTAGAAAGATGAACGGCATCCAGCCCGCGGCGGTATCGGTCCATCCGGCTGAATCCGCAACCACCAGCACCAGAATCGCGAGGACCACGCCGACCACAGCGCCGATCGACATGGAGTGGATGATGTCCTTCTTCATGAGCGACTGCACGTCGTGCAGGTGTACATGATTTTCCACGGCCGTATCGTCGAGGCTCAGCACATGGATCTGGGGCGTGGGTACGCCCGCGCCCTCCAGTTCTTCTTCAAAGACTTCCAGGTCGTCGAGGTCGTCACTGATAAAGAAGTGCCTCAGCATCTTCATGACATGCCTCCGTCAGGAGATCCCTGAGGACCACCGGCTGTTGGATCAGCGTTCGCTCAGGGCTTGGCCACCCAGACATTACACCAGCCACGGCCCGCCACCAGCTTGCCGGGGAAGATGGCGCAGGTGCCCCAGCCTTCTTCGGTTACGGCGTACTGCAGGCAGTTGTCGCAGAACTGGGTTTTACCTTCTTCGCTGGCGCGTTTCGGGAACTTGGCGATATCCGTCGCGTCGGCGTCGTTCACATAACCTAGCGCCATGGCGACCGGATCGCTTTCCTCGAGCCTGGGGAGGTCGGCTGCCCAGACCTGCCCGATTCCCAGAATGGAAACCAGAGGGATGGTCGCAGCACCTTTTGCCGACGTTGTGAGAAACCTACGACGACTGTATGGACAGTCCGGTTTGGTCATCTAGTTCACTCTCCAGGGTGCCAGGAATCGGTCACCTTACGTTCGTTTGCCGGTAGCTGCAAGCCACCACACGCCGGGCAGAATCAGGCCTTCACTGCCATCTGACGCGCTGCACCGGAGGGCGTCACCAGGACTGCATCGTGTAGTGGTCCACCAGTAACGCGAGGAATAACCCGCCCAGATAAACGATCGAATAGCGGAACGTCCGGATCGCGGCGTCGGCGCGCCAACCACGCAGCAAGGCGGTGGCCCAGTACAAAAATCCGGTGCCCAGTCCGATCGCCGAAACCAGATACACGGTGCCGCTCAGGCCAACGATGTACGGTGCGAGGCTCGCAGCGATCAACGTCAACGTGTAGAAAAAGATGTAGCGCCGGGTATGGGACTCGCCGTGGGTGACTGGCAGCATGGGGACGTCGGCCTTGGTGTAGTCCTCGAGTCGGTCCAACGCCAGCGCCCAGAAATGTGGGGGTGTCCAGACAAAGATGATCAGTACCAGCAGCAAGGGTGCGGTTTCGATGCTGCCGGTGACGGCGACCCAGCCGAACAGTGGTGGTGTTGCGCCGAACAGTCCGCCGATGACGATGTTCTGGGGCGTGGCGCGCTTCAGGAACAAGGTGTAGATCAGTCCGTAACCGACCCACGACGCCAGGTTCAACCAGGCCGTAAGGGGATTGACCAGGTAGGTGAGGATCGCCATACCGGCGATGCCGATCAATGCCGAGAAGGCAATCGCGGGCACCGGGGCAACCCGGCCCTGGGCGATGGGTCGGTTCCGGGTCCGAGCCATCCGCGCGTCGATTTGTGCATCGGCCACATGGTTGACGACTGCCGCCGAACTCGCTACCAAAGCGATCCCGAGCGTCGCGTAAACGACGATGTCCAGCGGCGGCAGGCCTGGAACCGCGAGAAACATGCCCACCGCAGCCGTGACCAACATCAGCGCCACCACGCGCGGTTTGCACAACTCCAGATAATCGCGCCAGCTCGGTGCGACGGCCGTGATGGTATCACTCAACTGATATTCCCTTTTCCGGTGCCCATAAGGGCCGCGGCAAGTCGCCAGTATACCCTCGCGCGATCCGCGGTCGAAGCCTTCACCCCTCCCAGAGATCCTGGGCCAGCTTCAGCG